>NZ_SSDO01000421.1:0-278 GCF_004794395.1 Microbacterium sp. K41
CCGAGCCGCGAGCGTCTCCGCCAGCACGCCGTCGGCCACACCGCGGTCCACCCGGGTCGTCCCCCGAGGACCCGGCACCGCGAGCACCTCGCGCACGCGACCGCGGCCCCGCGTGAGCAGGAACGCGATCAGCAGGACGACCACGACCAGGGCCGCGGCCGCGGCGGACACGGCCGCGAGCGGGAACTCCCCGATGCTCCCGAGGTCGACCGTCGCGGCCGATGCATCGGCGGACGCCCGCTCGACCGCCGAGAGGGCCCCCGCCGCCCCCGCGGGCA
>NZ_SSDO01000422.1:0-9625 GCF_004794395.1 Microbacterium sp. K41
CTCGCCCAGCACCACCGGCTGCGGGCGGGCGAGCGCGGAGCACTCCGGACACCACGACGAACGCCGCCGCACGCGCCCCGGTCGTTCGCGCTGCTCGGTCGGGGTGGCCGCGAACCGGTGCCCGAGCGGACACTCCCAGCACAGCAGCACGTCGGCGGCCAGCGGCACCTGCGACAGCGCGATGCCGTGGTTCAGCTCCGGGTGGTACTGGCGGACGAGCTCGGGATACGCCGACCACGCCGACCGGTAGGTGCCCACCGCGTAGGGCACGGCGGCACCGCGCGAGAACTGGCGTCTCGCCCACCACGTCGGCACGGGATCTGGCATGCGGGAGACGGTAGGCGCGACCTCCGACATCGGTCGCGGATGTCGGAGGTCGACGGCAGACTCCCCGCATGGACACCCTCGCCCTGCGGCCGTGGTCGCCCGCCGACCTGCCGCTGCTGCACGCCGCCAACACCCCGGAGATGACCGCGCATCTCAACGGACCGGAGAGCGAGGAGGAGATCCTGGCGCGTCACGAGCGGTACCTCCGGCTGCAGCGCGACGGCGAGGCGCGGATGTTCGCGATCGTCGACGAGAGCGGTACGCCGCTCGGCTCGATCGGGCGGTGGAAGGTCGAGGGGAGCGCGGGCCCCTCGTGGGAGACCGGGTGGTTCGTGCTGCCCGCGGCGCAGGGGCGGAGGGTCGCCGCGCGGGCGCTGTCCCTCCTCGTCGCGGAGGCGCGCGAGCACCACGAGGGCCGGAAGCTGCTGCTCGCGTTCCCCGCGGTCGACAACCCGGCCTCCAACGCGGTGTGCCGCCGCGGCGGGTTTGAGCTCGTGGGCGTGGCGACCGAGCGGTTCCGCGGGGCCGACCTCACCGTGAACGAGTGGGCGCTCGACCTCACCGCGACCCCTCGCGCGACCTGAGCCGCCGCGCCCGCGTCAGCGCCGCACGCGCGCCCTGGTCTTCGCGACGCCCGCGAGGGTCGCCCGCACGGGGGTGCCGAGGTAGAGGCCGAGGGAGGCGCCGGAGGCGAGCGCGATGCCGATCACCGCGGCGTCGATGAGCGAGCCGCCCGTGGCGAGCATCCCGGCGGAGGTGCCCGCCGCGTGCACCATCTCCAGCAGCCCCTGGAACACCGCGACCCCGGGCACGAGCGGCACGATCGCGGCCGTCGTCACCGCGACCGAGGGCACGTGCAGGTTGTGCGCGATCAGCATGCCGACGAAGCTCGCCAGCAGCGCGCCGACCGCGCTCGCCGCCGCGGGGTGGAGGTGCAGCGCCACGGTGCCCGCGTACCCGGCGAGCGTCAGGGCGCTCAGCAGCGCGCTCACCAGGATGATCCGCAGTCCCGCGCCGTTGAACACCGCCACGGCGACCGCGATGATGACGGCACCGGCGAACTGGTTCAGCAGCGGCCCGAACGGGGCGGGGTCGTCGGGCAGCCCCATCGTGAAGCCGAGCACGCCGCCCAGCTCCAGCCCGACGAGGATGCCGATCACGACCCCGAGGGTCTGCATCGTGAGGTCGAGGATGCGACCGCCCGCGGTGAGCGCGAAACCGTCGATCGCGTCCTGCGCGGCACCGACCACGGTGAGTCCGGCAAGCATGAGCACGATGCCGGACGCGACGATGATCGACGGCCGGATGCCCACGAAGGGCTCGACGCCGGCGCTGCCCAGCGCGGACACCGCGACCGCGACGACCGTCGTCACGAACCCGCCCGCGATCTGGCTGAAGAACAGGGGCACCCGCAGCCGCGCGAGCCCGGCCTGGGTGAGCGCGGCGCACAGGGCCGCGACGAACGTGAGCCCGACGATGATCGGGGAGGCGCCCAGCATGATGCTCACGCCCACCGCGAGCAGCGCACGGGCCACGATCACGACCGGCTGCTGGTAGCGGAACGGCATCCGCCGGATCACGCGGAAGGCGGTGCGGGCGGACTCCAGGTCGAGCCCGGCGTCGATGTCGGCGACCAGGGCCTGCACGCGCTGCAGCTTGGCGTGGTCGGGGGCGGCGACCCGCACCACGCGCACCAGGGTCTCCGGCCAAACCTCCCCGCTGAGGTGGAACGACACCGTGATCGAGTTGTAGGTGACGTCGACCTGGACGCCCTTGAGCCCGTAGGCCTCGCACACGCGGGTGATCGCGAGGGTCACCTCGTGCGCGGACGCCCCCACCGCGAACATCGACTCGCCGATGCGGGTCGCGAGGTCGAGCACGCGCGGCACGGTGCGCTCGTCGATGACGGGCAGGGCCTCGGTGTGCGCGACGCTCGACGGGTCGGTGTGCAGCAGCCGGCGGACCGAGGAGAGCAGTCGCTGGGGAGAACGCGCGGACATGGAGTCCATTCTCCCGCGCCGCGAGGGCGCCCCCGGTCGGCCGGCGGCGGTCAGGCGCGGCGCAGCTGCGCGGCGGCGGGGCAGTCGAACGGGTCGCGCGCGGCGAGCCCCACCCGGTTGAGGTAGTCGATCACGATCGCGTAGGAGCGCACGAGGCTCGTCTCGGTGTACGCGATGCCGTTGGCGGCGCAGTAGTCGCGCACGATCTCCCGCGCCTTCGCCAGGTGCAGGCGCGACATGTTGGGGAACAGGTGGTGCTCGACCTGGTGGTTCAGGCCGCCCATGAGCCAGGTGACCCAGCGGCCGCCATGGATGTTGCGCGAGGTGCGCACCTGCTTGGAGAAGAAGTCGAGCTTGGCGTCGGGCGCGATGATCGGCATGCCCTTGTGGTTCGGGGCGAACGACGCGCCCATGTACACGCCGAACACCGCGAGCTGCACCCCGAGGAACGCGAACGCCATCCCGAGCGGCAGCATCAGGAACACCGGGATCAGGATGATCGCGAACCGGGCGACGATGAGCGACAGCTCGATCCAGCGGCCCTTCACGTTCTTGCGGGTGAGCAGGTGCTTGAGGCCGATGTAGTGCAGGTTGAGGCCCTCGAGCGTGAGCAGCGGGAAGAACAGCCAGCCCTGCTTGCGGGTGATCAGCCGCACGAGGCCGCGGGACTGCGCGGCATCGGTCTCGAGGAAGGAGATCGTGTCGACCTCGATGTCGGGGTCGCGGCCGACCTGGTTCGGGTTGCCGTGGTGGCGGGTGTGCTTCGAGTCCCACCAGTGGTAGCTCATGCCGACGATCCCGGCGAGGATGCGCGCGAGGCGGAAGTTCGCGGGACCGGACGACAGGATCTGCCGGTGCGCTGCCTCGTGCGCGAGGAACGCGATCTGCGTGAAGACGATGCCGAGCGCCGCCGCGATGAGCAGCTGGAACCAGCTGTCGCCGAGCAGCAGGAAGCCGGTGACGCAGCCGGCGAGGGCCAGCAGCAGGGCGCCGCCGACGAGCGAGTAGAACACGGGGGTGCGCTGCAGCAGCCCGGTCTCCTTCACCACCTGCTGCACGTCGCGGTACGCCCGTGTCATCGGGGGGAATTCGGCGGTGCCCGCGTAGGTCTGGCGGACGGGGCCGAGGGTGGAGGCGGGGGAGGCGGTTCGGGTGAGAGAGATGATGCTCTCCTGTCGATCGGGAGCCCTTGAGCTGTGGAAGCCAAGGGCGGATGCCGATCGCTGTCCTCAGGCTAACCCGGCCCGCATACGCCGCACGGCATGCGTCGAAGCGGCTCCGCAGACGACGAGAGCGGGGTGGCTGGATGGCCACCCCGCTCCCGTCGAGCACCGTCGACTACTCGGCGTTCATGTCGCTCCGACGACGGCGGGCGACGACGTACACGCCGCTGCCGACCAGCAGGAGCAGGAGCGCGATCGGCACCGACCACACCGGCAGCTCGCCACCGGTGGTGGCCAGGCCCGGCATCGGCGGCACGTCGTGCTCGGTGCGGCACGGCTCGTTGGCCGCGCAGCCGCCGCGCGGGTCGTCGGTGGTGACGACGTTGTCGATGTCGCCATCACCGTTGCCCGTGACGGTCACCGAGTAGGTGATCGTCACCACGTCACCCGCGACGAGGTCGCCGGTCCAGGTGAGGTCCACGCCGTCACGGGTCACGGTCCCCGCGGACGCGACCGCATCGTCGTTGTACGTGGCGTCGTCGAGCACCGCGGTCAGATCGTCGAGGATCCGCGCACCGGGGATCGGTCCGACGCCGGTGTGGCGCACCGTCAGGGTGTAGTCGATCACGTCGCCGCGGTCGACCCGTCCCGGTGCGGGGTCCGATGTCTTCTCGAAGGTGTACGCGCCGACCTGGTGCACCGTGGCGCAGTCGGTCTCGCTCTGGCAGCCCGGGCTCGTGACCACGTTGGGCAGCTGCCCGTCACCCGATCCGATCGCCCCGACGGTCACGGAGTACGTGATCGTCGCGATCTCGCCGGGCGCGAGCGTCGCGTTCCAGGTGAGGTTCGCGCCGTCCATCGCCACCGTGCCGAGGCTCGCCGCCACGTCGCCGTTGTACGACGCGTCGTCGAAGACACCGGTCAGGTCGTCCGACAGCAGTGCGGCCACCGACCCGGCACCGTCCTGCGTGACCGTGATCGTGTAGTCGATCACCTGGCCGGCCGCGACCGTCGTGCCCGACACCGGGTCCGAGCTCTTCACGACGGCGTAGGTGCCGGTGTAGTGCTCGGTGGTGCACACCGACTCGGATTCGCAGCCGGGGCTGGTCACGACGTTGGTGAGCGTCGTGTCGCCACCCTCGACGACGGTGACCGAGTAGGTGATCGTCACCACGGCGCCGGGAACCAGGTCGCCCGTCCAGGCGAGCTGTGCCGTCGCCGGGTCGAACGTCGCGGCACCGCTGGTGGCGGTGATCGTGTCGTCCCACGTGGCGTCGTCCAGCACCTCGGACAGGTCGTCCGTGAGCGTCGCGCCCGTCACGGCGGCGAGGCCCGACTGGGTGACGGTCACGGTGTAGGTGATCGTGTCACCCGTGGCGACGTCGGTGCCCGGGGCGGGATCGGAGTCCTTCACGACGGAGTAGGAACCCGCGAGGTGGTTCGTCGTGCAGTCCTCCGGCGTGAGGCAGCCCGGGCTGGTGACCGTGTTGGTCAGGCTGGTGTCGCCCGCGGCGGTCACGGTCACCGAGTAGGTGATCGTGACGACGTCGCCCACGGCCAGGTCGCCGGTCCAGCTCAGCTCCTGCGTGTCCTCGTCGTAGTCGAGGTCACCGGCGGAGACCTCCGCGTCGTCGTTCCACGTGGCGTCGTCGAGCACCTCGGGCAGCTCGTCGGTGAGGACGGCGTCCTGCACCGCCCCGCTGCCGGTCTGCGTCACCGTCACCGTGTAGGTGATGACGTCCCCCGGCTGGACGGCCGTCCCCGGTGCGGGGTCGGACGTCTTGACCACGGAGTACGCCCCGACGAAGTGCTCCGTGGAGCAGACGTCGGCGGTGGCACAGCCCGGGCTGGTGACGACGTTGAGCAGGTCGGTGTCTCCGGCGCCGCTGACCCCGACCGAGTAGGTGATCGTGGCCACCTCGCCCGGCTGGAGCGTGCCGTTCCACGTGAAGGCGTTCGTCGCGGGATCGAACGACGCGGTGCCGAGGTCGGCCGCCAGGTCGCCGTTCCACACGGCGTCGTCGAGCACCCCGGTCAGGTCGTCCGTGAGCACGGCGTCGACCGCGCCCGTACCCGCCTGGGTGACGGTCACCGTGTAGGTGATGGTGTCACCGGGGGCCACGTCGGTGCCCGACGCGGGGTCGGACTCCTTGACCACCGAGTAGGTGCCGTACAGGTGCGTCGTGCCGCACGTCTCGGGCGAGGCGCACCCGGGGCTGGTGACCTGGTTGATCAGCGACTGGTCGCCGTCTCCGGTGACGGTCACCGAGTAGGTGATCGTCACGACGGCGCCGGGGGCCAGGTCGCCCGACCAGTCCAGCTGCTCGCTGTCCTGGTCGAAGGACACCGTGCCGGCGGAGGCGACGAGGTCGTCGTTCCAGGTGGCGTCGTCGAGCACGTCGGAGAGGTCGTCGGTCAGCGTCGCGCCGTCCACGGAACCCTGACCGGTCTCGGTGACGGTGACGGTGAACGTCAGCTTCTGATCATCGGACACGGTCGTGCCGGACGCGGGGTCCGAGGTCTTCACCACGGAGTACGCGCCGATCGGGTGCACCGTCGAGCAGTCGTCCGCGGTCGCACAGCCGGGGCTGGTGACCACGTTGCCGAGACTGTAGTCGCCCGCGGGCAGGTCGGACATGTCGTCGACGGTCACGGAGTAGGTGATCGTCGCCGTCCCGCCCACGGGGAGGGTGCCGTTCCACGACAGGGTGGTTCCGGTCACGTCGACCGTTCCCGTGCTGGCGGCGACGTCGCCGTTGTACGCGGCGTCGTCGAGCACGTTCGCGAGGTCGTCGGTGAGCGTGGCGTCCGCGGGGACGTTGCCCACCTGTGCCACGTCGATCGTGTAGGTCACCACGTCACCCGACTGGACCGACTCGCCGTCGGCCGGGTCGGACGACTTCACCACGGTGTAGTTCGCCGCGGGTGCGACGATGATCTGCTCCTGCTCGTCGACCGGCGTGAAGGTCCAGTCGTCGATGTGGCGCACGTCGCCCCAGGGGCCGTCGACGCCGTTGTTCGCGTTGTTGGGCTGGATGCTCATGTCGCAGGGCCAGCCGTGCACGCCGCCGGGGACAGCGCTCGCCGTCCCCGCCCGTCCGTCCATCACGGGCGGAAGGCAGTCCGTGCGGTGGTTCGCGAGCTCCAGGGTCGTGTCGTTCCAGTACAGGGTGGACGACCCGGCCGCCGGGCCGTTGATCGCGGTCACGGAGATGCCGCCGCGGCTCTCGATGTCGGAGTTGACGAAGTGGATCTCACCCGCCTTGGAGATACCGGCGCGCGCGGCGAACTGCGTCGTCGCGGGAATCGGTGCTCCGAAGGCGTCGAGTCCGTCGAAGGACACCGTCTGCGCGCCGTCCCCGTTGACCGCCACGGTGATCAGGCGATCGCCCGCGGTTCCGTAGAAGCCGTCGGCGTCCGCGTCGACCCAGAGGTCGACCGAGCCGACGTGACCGCTCGTGGTGAAGGTGAACGTGCCGGCACGCGTGTCGTTGCCGGCGGGCGCGAACGCGAAGCCGGAGATGTCCGGTGTTTCCGGCGCGGGCAGCACGAAGTGGCTGCCGTCCACGGCAGAGGCCGACGCGGGGAGGTCGGCCGCGGGCGTCTCGAAGAAGATGTGGTACGGCACACCGCACGAGTCGCTCGGCTCGATGCCGGGGATCTCCGAGCCGGTGGGCGCTCCCATGGCCGCGCTGCCGTAGTACGGCGTGCACGTCCCTGGCATCACGTTGCCGAACTGGTTCACCTGGAACCGGCTCGAGATGCCGCGGAAGTCCGAGTACGTCGACCGGTACTGGTAGCCCGTCGAGCCGACGTACCAGAGGTCGAAGGTCGCCGGTTCCGTGTCTTCCATGATGAAGTCGTCGGACCACACGCGGCCGGGGATCGGCGTGCCGCCCGAGCTGACGGTGATGTTCCACTGGAAGGTGCCGGCGGCGGCCTGCGAGTCGGCGACGGGACGGACGAAGTCGATCGTCCAGATGCCGCTGACCGCCGCCGTCTGGGTGCCGAACGTGCAGGCGGTGCCGACGACCGCGTCGGCGGCCACGGTGCACTCGAACGTCTCACCGGACGGCGATGTGGCCCGGAGCGTGGCCGACTGGGATCCGACCCCTCGCACGAGCTTCGAGATGTCGCCGGTGAGCTGTTCGCCGGCGTTGACGTAGGCGAAGAACTGGTTGGTCTGACGAAGCGTCGTCGTGCCCCAGCTCTGGGTGGCCTCGGCGCTCGGAGCGGGGCCTCCGAGCGTGCTCACCCCGACCAGTGCCGAGGTGACGAAGAGCGATGCCAGGAGCATGCTCGTGAATCGGCGCACGCGACCGGGTGGTCGCGAGAGTACTGCTGCTGTGGAATCCACGGGTATCCCTTCAATGGTTGGTCGATCACGCCGGCGCGACGACACCGTGCGACGACGTGATGATCGGTTCCCTCGTGGACGCGCACCCGCGCCTGGCTGTCGGGACAGCCCGCGACCGTGAGGACGGCACACGGATGGCCGTGTGCCGTCTAGAAGGTAAAGGGTTACTCGTTACAGGCACAACGCCGTTCGGGCGGCCTGGCGGCCCGGCGCAGAGGTCTGGCCGATCGTCGGATCCGCGCTGGACGAACGTCGAGCGCGACGTGCCCGGTCAGATGCGGCGGGGGCCCGGACCGTCGTCGCCGAGGGTGTCGTCGGGATTGAGCAGGCGGCACGCCTTGAGCGACAGGCAGCCGCAGCCGATGCACCCCGTGAGCTCGCGCTGCAGGTGTTCCAGCTGGGTGCGACGCTCCTCGAGCTGTGTGCGCCACAGCTTCGCGACCCGGCGCCAGTCGGCGTGCGAGGGCGGCGTGTCGATGGGCAGCGTCTGGAACAGCTCCTGCACCTCGCTGAGCGGGATGCCGATGCGCTTGGCGACGACGATCAGCGAGACGCGGCGGAGCATGTGCCGGCGGTAGCGGCGCTGGTTCCCCGCGGTGCGCGTCGACGAGATGAGGCCGAGCTGCTCGTAGAAGTGCAGCGCGGAGGGGGCGACGCCGGTGCGCCGGGTGACCTCGCCGATCGGAAGCAGGTCTTCGGGTTCCATCGTGCGCTCCCTTCGCTCGACCTCAACAATAGATGAGGTCTGCGCGGGTGCGGGGCGACGACGGCGCCCCTCCACCGGTGGACCGGGGAGGGGCGCCGTGGGGTGAGGACGGCTCAGCTCGCAGGAGCGGAGCGGAACGTGCTCGACCGGGAGGGGATGCCGTCGGGCAGGAACGGGGCGGAGCCGACCTCGACGGGCGGGTCGTCCTTCGTGTGGCGGTTCCACAGCTGTCCCGGCACGGCCAGCAAGAACTCGTCGATCTGGACGACGGCACCGGCCGCCGGGTCGATCGACAGCCGATAGCGCTGCTCGTCGGAGGCGTAGGCGAGCACCTTGACCGCCGTGGAGTCCTCCTCGACCGTGATGCCCGGAGCGAGGGCGAGGGCTTCGAGGAAGGTCGCGCGGTACTCCGGCGATCCCGTCTGCAGCAGGGTCGAGGTGGAGAGCGTGGAGAGCATGTGCTCGGCGGCGGGCACGTCGTACCGCTCGTACGTCGAGTCGAGGATCCCGCTCTCCTCCAGGTCGTCGACGAGCTCCGCGGACTCGGCGATCTCCGCGTCCATCAGATCCTTCATGCCCTGGGTCCAGGCCTCGAGGAAGGCGGCGGGGTCGTGCGGGAAGTCCGTCGGCGACACCGGAAGCGTCTCCCGTGACACCTCCATCGAGTGCGGGTCCTCGGTCACGGGCGGCGTGCCGAGGGGTCCGATCTCCGTGCTGCCGTAGTAGTCGTTCCACGCGGCGGCCACCGTGGCCTCGTCCCCGTAGACGTCCGTGGAGTGGAAGCGGATCTGGTCGGTGACGTGCAGGGTGCCGTCGGCGTCGAGCCGGTACGTGCCGCTCCACTGCGACACGACGGCGCCGGTGGCTCCGGCGCGGATGTCGCCGAAGGGGGCGAACACGGTGTTCGGGCCGCCGACCATCCCGAGGTGCCTGGTGGTGATGGTGACCGCGGTCGTCTCCGAGGCGGGGGCCGCGGCCGCGGCGGCCCTGATGGACGCGGCGGTCTCGGTGAGGTACTCGGCGGCGGACGCGGCCTGCGGCTGGCTGACGACCCCGGGCGGCGCCACGGCCA
>NZ_SSDO01000423.1:0-739 GCF_004794395.1 Microbacterium sp. K41
ATCGCCGCCACCAGCGGCCCGACGTCCGCGACCGGGTCGGGCGTGCGGGCCGGTGGCTGCTGCACGGTGCCCGCCTCGAACCCGATCGCGACCGTCACGCCGTCCCCGGCCGCAAGATCTGCCGCCGACGTGCGGAACGTGGCGCCGTCGCCCGTGGGGTCTGGACCGTCGAGCGTGCACGCGGTCGTGGATCCCGCCGGCCCCTGGTAGCACCGGGTCGAACCGGTGAGCCTCGCGGCCAGCGCAGCGTCCACGTGGACTTCGGCGTCGAACCGCTCGATCGGCTGCGTGCTGTCCAGCGGAAGGAGGTTCCAGTAGAACTCGTCGACCGCGGGCGTCGCGGAGTCTCTCGGCGACGTGGCCAGGACGACATCGCTCATCTCGTACTCGATCACATACGTCGTCAGGCCGCGCGCGTACTGGTCGTCGCCGGTGAGCACCAGCAGCAGTCCGTCCTCGTCGTCGGTCTCGAACGGGACGTCGCGCCCTTCGCCGTCGGTGACGGACAGCACGCGGGTGTCGATGCGGGCGTTCTCGTACGAGGTCGCGAGGCCCCGGACGATCCCGCGGTTCTGGTCGAACTCAGGGAACCGTGCCACGAGGGTCTCGGTCACGTGGAGGCGAGCGCGACCGTCGACGAGACTCAGGTCGTAGGTGGCGTCCCACGACGCGTACGAGAAGTCGTCCACGTCGGCGGCGACCGTGCGCGCCGCGGTGCCCGCGGCGGCCGCGGCGGCCG
>NZ_SSDO01000424.1:0-3704 GCF_004794395.1 Microbacterium sp. K41
CCGGCGCGACCGCGTGCTCGCTCCACCGGTGCGTGCGGTCGCGCGACGCCGCCTCGGCGGCCGCGCGGCTGACGTCGTCCAGCAGAGCGAGGGCGTCTGCGCGCTCCAGCCCCGCGAGGATCCCGGTGATCGGTCCGGGGACGGTGTGCACCTGCGCGCCGGACACCCGCTGCGCCCGATCGATCGGCCCCTGGTTCAGCGACACGCCCTGCAGTCGGGCCAGCGGAAACACCGCGAGCTTGCGCCAGACGATGCCCCGCCGCAGCAGCAGCCCGTCCGAGGTCACC
Organism: Microbacterium sp. K41; assembly: GCF_004794395.1. Classification (NCBI taxonomy): domain Bacteria; kingdom Bacillati; phylum Actinomycetota; class Actinomycetes; order Micrococcales; family Microbacteriaceae; genus Microbacterium; species Microbacterium sp. K41. The sequence continues at coordinate 288 of NZ_SSDO01000424.1, forward strand.
GCGTACCCGTGGCGTCTCCAGGAGAAGGGCCGCCGCCACCACGCGCGCTGCGGCATGGTGCGGTAGGGGTCGTCCGCAGCAGGACCCACGACGCCCTGCTCCCACAGCAGCGGGATGCTCGCGGGCGGAAGGTCAGGAAGCACCAGCGCGAGCACCCGCTCGACATCGGCGCGCTTGCCCACCGGCAGCACCACGTTGAACTGCTGGCCGCTGCCGGAGGACTGCTGCGCCGCGCTCTTGCCGCTCATCCGGTTGATCTTGATGGTCCACCAGCCGAATGGACGCCACAGCAGCGACTGCGACACCTCGACCGCGAAGATGCGGCCGGGCGGAAGCGTCTCGGTGACGGTGGTGAGCAGCCCGTAGGTGATGCGCACGCCGTCCGGCGTCGGCGCGATCGAGTAGCGCAGCGACTTGGAGATCTGCGCCCAGGTGATACCGACGACGGCCACCACCATCGGCACGCCCATGCCGAGCCCGATCCCCAGCAGCACGATGCCGCCGTCCGGATCGCCGTCGACGAGGACCCCGATGATCGTGCTGCCGATCGCGATCGCGAAGATCGCACCGAAGAACACGAGCCACAGCAGACCCGAGATCACCTGCGAGCCGATCAGACGCCCAGTGGGGATCTTCACGACGCTCTCCGGCACCACGTCTTCCAGATCGACGCCCGCGATGAGGCCGGTGACCCCCTGGTTCATCGAGCCGACGAGCTGCGACCGTGCCGACACCCGCTCCCCCGGCACCTCCGCACCCGGGTTCATGGCGGCGTGCCGGGCGGCCCGGGCACCCGACGCCAGACGCAGGATCTCCGCGCGCACGCCCTCCGCACGCGGCGTGGCCAGGTATTCGAGCTCGACATTCGCGTCGTTGCCCGCCCCGACCACCTCCAGCTTCGCGAGACCGATGATGCGCGCGGGGAACGGGCGCGTCAGGTTCACGCCCTGCACCCGGTCGAGCGGCGCACGCCGGTGCGACCGGAAGATGATGCCCTTGCGCACCTCCACGTGGTCGCCCGTGATGCGGAACTGCTGGAAGCGCCACACGAACCAGAAGATCGCCACCAGCACGACGACGAGCGCCAGCACCCCGAGCAGCGCCACGAGCGCGAGGTTGTTCGAGAGCACCCAGTCCACCGGGTCGCCGCCGGTGTAGTCACCGTAGTGCGCCTCCTCCGGCGTGAACATGCCGACGAGCCATGCGATCACACGATCGCGCATGTTGGCGATCACGATGCCGGCCACGATGATCAGCGCCAGGCCGCCCTTGAACAGCGGCGTGAGCGGATGCATGCGGTGCCACTCGCCGTCGGCGAGGTTCGTCGACGGCGCCGCGGCCTGACCGACCGCGGAGCCGGGGAGCTGCGCCTCGCTCACAGGCCGGTCCGGCGGGTCTCGGCCACCTGGATGAGCGTGTCTCGCAGGGCCTCGGCCGCCGCCTGGGTGAGCCCGGGGATCTGCACGCCCGTCGTCGCCGCCGCCGTCACCATCTTCAGCTGGGACACGCCGAACGCCCGGTCGAGCGGGCCCTGCGTGATGTCGACCAGCTGCATGCGCCCGTACGGCACGGCGATCATGCGCTGCCACAGGATCCCCTTGCGGAACACGATGTCGTCCGCGCGTAGCATGTAGCCGATCGCGCGCGCCTGCCGCGGGAGGATCACGAGCGTGATCAGGGTGATCAGGATGATCGCGCCCGCGGGGATCCAGACCCAGTCCTGCTCGAGCACGACGTTCAGCACCACCGCGGCGACGGCGACGATCACCAGGAAGATGACGTTCTGCACGATCTGCGACACGACGTACCGCGGCGAGATCTGGTGCCACGTGCCGTCGAGCTCGAGGCGCGCCTCGTTGCGCGCCGTGCGCAACTGCGTGTACGTGCCGCGGTCCAGCGCGTCGAGGTCAGTGCCCTCCGCCGGGTTCAGGGGCGCGGTCTCTGGGTTCTGAGTCATCAGGATCCTTCGGGAGGGTGCAGAACTGTTCAGCGATGAGGGCGGCCACGACGAGCACGACTGCACTCGCGATCAGCGCGGCCATCGCCACTGTCGACCCTACCGGCGGATCGATCGGCCTCGTCAGAAGGAAGAGCAGCAGTCCTGCGCCGAAGCCGGCCATGATCGCGCCGAGCAGGCTCGACGCCCGCGCCAGTGTCGCGGCACGAAGCGCGCGGAACGGGTCGATACGCCTTCCGGAGCGGACGCTGCGGCGCACCGGCCAGGCGACCCCGAGCGCCGCGATCGCGATGAGCACGAGCAGCACGGGCAGCAGCAGCGACGGCGTGAACGTGGCCCGCCCTCCCGCGGTCAGCATCTGGTCGAGCGCGAACCCCACGGCACCCCCGAGGAGGGCGAGCACGGCGAGCAGCCCGGCGGACGTGCGCTTCATGCGTCGCCCCGCGCGCGCAGCCCCGCCACGAGGTCGTCGACGCGTCCGTGCCCGACCAGTGCGGCGCCGGGGTCGACGTCGAGCCACGGTTCCAGCACGAACAGGCGCTCGGCCGCGCGCGGATGCGGCAGCTCCAGCCGCGGGTCGTCCGATTCGACATCGCCGTACGCGATGAGGTCGAGGTCGAGCGTGCGGTCGCCCCACCGTTCCTCCCGCACGCGCCCGTTCTCGTCCTCGATCGCGTGCAGCATGCCCAGCAGGATCTCCGGCGCCAGCCGCGTGGTGACGAGCGCGACCGCGTTGACGTAGCCCGGGGCGTCGGGGTCGGGACCGTCGAGGCGCACCGCCACCGTCTCGAACAGCCGCGAGACGCGCACGTCGCTCACCAGCGGCAGCCGACGGATGCGCTCGATGGCCGCGCGGATCGTCTCCTGCCGGTCGCCCAGGTTCGCCCCGAGCGCCACGACCGCGACCGTCTCCGGGCGACCCGGGCGCGGGGCGGGAACGTCGGGCGGGCGCGTGAGATTGCGGCTCATACCGTGATGTCCTCCAGGGTCTCCGGCGCCCGGGTGCGGTGCACCGTGACGGCCACATCGGCGAACTCCAGCGGGATGGGCGCGTGCGGCTTGTGCACCGTGACGGTGACGCCCTGCACGCGACGGTCGTCGAGGGCGACCGCGGCGATGCGCTCCGCCAGGGTCTCGATGAGGTTGACCGGCTCGCCGGCGACCACCGCGGCCACGCGTTCCGCCAGTTCGCCGTAGTGCACCGTGTCGGCCACGTCGTCCGATCCGGCGGCCTGCTCCAGCGAGAGCCGCAGACGCAGGTCGATCGTGAACTCCTGCCCCTCCTCGCGCTCGTGCGCGTAGACCCCGTGGCGGCCGAACACCGTCAGCCCTGTCAGCACGATCTCGTCGAGGAAGTCCATGCCTCTAGCGTACGGCGCGGCTCCGACGCCGCCTCAGCCGCGCCAGGCTTTCGCGACCGCGAGCGCGTCGCGCGTCGCGGCGACGTCGTGCACCCGGAC
>NZ_SSDO01000425.1:0-10584 GCF_004794395.1 Microbacterium sp. K41
GCTCGAACGACTCGTCGACACCGCCGCCGCCACCGGCCGCGTCCCCGCGCGGCTCACCGTGCGCTGGCGCGACGCGATCGCGGACGACGAGCTGTGGCGCTTCGAGTCCACCGTCGTCCTCGGCGGGGTGCAGGCGACCTCCTTCCTGTTCGACGACGACCCGCACGAAGGCCCCCGGGTCACTGGGCTCGTGGGCTGGCACGGGCTCGCGGTGGGCGACCCCGCGGTCGACCTCTCCTGGCTGTCGGCCGCGCCGGATGCCGCCACCGATGTGCAGGCCGCCTATGCCCGCACCGTCGACCGTGGCCCCGACGCCGGGCTCGACGCCCGTGCCCGGCTGCTCGCCGAGCTCGAGTTCGCGCGCTGGCTGGTTCACGGGGACGCGCTGCACCGCCCCGACATCGTCGACGACGCCGCCGCACTGCTCACCGCTCTCGCGGAGGGCCTGAACGACCGCGGGATCGCGACCGCCGAGCGCCGCAGCGGCGTGGACTCCGCGATGGAGGCACTCGACCGGGTCCCGGTCGCCCGCGCGCCCGAGGTCGACACGTCCATGCAGACCGACGCCTACAACCCCGACGACCTGTGGGTCGCGGACGCCGAGGCGCGGGACGACGCGGAGCCCGGCTCCACTCCGGCAGAAGCGGACGCGCCCAGGCCGTGGAGTCGTGCGACGCGGAGCGACGCCGAGGCTCCGGCGGGCGACGCCCCGCGCTTCAGCGCGGTCGAGCTCGACACCGAGGACCTCTCCGGCGTGCGCTCCGGGTTCGCGGGGACGCACGGCTCGCGTGACGTCGACGCGGCGCCCACCCCGGGCGGCCACGACGGAGGCGCGGACGACGGGGACGACTCCGAAGAGGCTCAGCGGGCGGCGCGCGCGGCACTCCAGCGCTGGAAGAGCTCCTCCTCCGAATAGACCCGGTCCCCGCGGATGACGAGGTCGTCTGCGACGTAGTACAGCGCCACGTCGATCTCGTCGAGCGGCACCCCGAAGCGCCGGTGGTACGCGAGGCGGTACAGCGCGAGCTGCAGCATCCGCTCCTCCCGCTCCTCGGCCGTCCGGGGCGCGCGACCGGTCTTCCAGTCGACGATCTCGAGGCGGCCGCCACGGTCCGCGCGGCGGTACACGGCATCGAGTTTGCAGATCACGATGTGTCCGCGCTCGTCCTCGTACCCTTCCCCGCCCGCACCGAGCGCGAAGTCGATCTCGATCTCCACCGCCAGGGGCTGCAACGACCCCCACTCGCTCTGCTCGAACGTGCGCTGCAGCACCGCGAGGTCGGCGGCGTCGGCCACCGCGCCGGGGCCGGCGCCGTCGAACACGGCGTCGGCGAACGGCTCGTCCTCGTCCTGCTCCCACAGCGCCTCATCGACGCGGGAGCCGACCCCCACCAGTTCGGAGCGCTGCTCGACCCAGGCGTGGAACAGCGTGCCCAGGCGCGTCTGCCGATAGGGACGCTCCGGCATGGGGCGCACGATCGACGCGAGCGTTCCCGCGTAGTCGGTGACGTAGTCCTTGAAGCGCGACGCAGGGACACGGGTCGGAGCGTCCGCCGCAGTGCCCCGCTGGCGGGCCTCGCGTTCCGCCAGCAGTCGCTGCAGCTCGGGCGTGGGGGTCGCGGTGCCCGATCGCAGCTCCTCCTCGACCGCCGCCGCGGCAGGCATCACCACGGGTCGCCGTGCGCCGAGCGGGTCGAGCGGCCAGTGCAGGGTCGCACCCGGACCGTCGTACGGGTTCTCGTCGGGGTCCACGCCATCGATCGGCGCGAGGCCCCGCACCTCGATCGCCTCCAGCAGATAGGGGCTCGGAGTGCGCGGCGCCTTCTGCCCCGCCCAGTGCGCCCCGGTCAGCAGCAGGTCGCTCCGGGCGCGGGTGATCGCGACATACGCCAGGCGCCGCTCCTCCTGGCGCTGGTACTCGCGGTAGGCGTCCTTGAAGCGCTTGAGTGCGCCGCCCTGAGGGTTCGCCTGGGTGGCGCCGCCCGACAGCGAGGCCTGCGCGAGCTTCTGCCGCTTGACCGGATCGGTCTCGACCCCCACCGCATCCTCCGGGTCCCACGTGAACCTCGGCAGCGCGTCACGATCGCCGCGCAGCTCGAACGGCACCACGCCGAACCCGAACCAGCCCGACGTGTCGGCGATGCGACCGGGCAGTTCGTCCACCACGAGTCGCACCACCGCCACCGCATCCCATTCGAGCCCCTTGGACCCGTGGATCGTGAGCAGCTGCACCACGCCCGGCTCCGGCGGCTCGGGGCGCGGCATCAGTTCGTCCGTGCTCTCCGCCTTGTCGAGCCACGCGAGGAGGCTGCCGATCGTGCCGCGGTCGTCGGCGGCGAGGAACGCACGGACCTCGTCGGCGAAGGCTCGCAACTGCGTCGCCGCGATCCGCGCCGGTCCGCGGGTCTCGTTGGCGGCGAGCTCGATGTCGAGGCGGAGCTCCAACTCGATCAGACGGATCAGCTCGGGGATCGGTTGCGACGACGCGCGGCGCAACCGCTCCAGCATCTCACCCGCGGCGCGGATCCGCGCCCTGCCCTCCGCGGTGATGGCCTCGAGCAGGCGGTAGTCGTCTCGCACCGCGCGCACCACGTCGACCGCGTCCACGATCGACACGGCCTCGTCCGCTCCGCGCGACGAACGCAGCCGCACCCGTACCTCGTCCGGGAGCGGGAGCATCGTCGTGTCGCGCTCGGCCAGCGTGCGGCCGAGGTCGTACAGCGCCGCCATGTCGGCGACTCCCACCCCGAAACGTGGTCCGGTCAGCAGCCGGATGAGGGCCGAACCGGCAGTGGGATCGTGCACGACCCGCAGCGTGGACACCACGTCGACCACCTCCGGCGTGGCGAGCAGGCCGCCCAGCCCGAGAATGCGGTGCGGCACCCCTCGGGCCGCCAGCGCCGCCGCGAACGTCTGCATGTGACGCTTCGAGCGGAACAGGATCGCGCCCGTGTGCGGGGATCCGGCCCGTGCCCCCTCCCCCGCGTCGTGTGCGGCGCGGCGCTGCACGAACCAGTCCGCCACCGCCGCCGCCTCCTCATCGACCGTGAGCGGGAAGCGCACCTCCACGCCGCCGTCACCCGCCCCGGGACGCGCCTCCAGCGGCGGCACGTCCAGTCCGGGGCGCTGCAGCGGCTCCAGCACCCGGTTCGCGATGTCGAGGATGCCCCGGTCGTTGCGCCAGCTCGTCATCAGGCTGTACGTGCGCACCGCCCCCGCGCTCGCGAACGACCGGGAGAACGCGTAGAGGTTGTCGGCGCTGGCTCCACGCCAGCCGTAGATCGACTGATGCGGGTCGCCCACCGCCATGACGGCCGTATCGCGGAACAGCTCGGCGAGGAAGCGGGTCTGGATGACCGAGGTGTCCTGGTACTCGTCGAGGAGCACGACGCGGTGCTGCTCGCGCAGTTCGGCCCGCACATCAGGGGCCGACTCCACGATGTCGTAGGCGCCGCCGACCTGATCCGCGAAGTCCAGCACCCCCCGGCGCTGCTTCTCCGCGATGTACTCGCGCACCAGGGCGGTGAGCGTGGGCAGGCTCAGCAGGTTGATCGCCGCCTTCTCGACGTCCGCGTTGCTCCGGTACGGCTCGAACGCGCGCGCCTGCTCCACCGCGATGCGCTCGGCCAGCGCGAGGTCGACCCGGTGGTCCAGCGCGTCACCGGCCAAGCGCTGCACCGCGTCGATGACCGTGCCGAGCGCGTAGTCGATCTCCTCCAGCTGCGGAAGGTCGCTGCGGAGCACCACCTCCCGCGCCAGCATCCAGGACGCCGCCTGACTGAGCATGGCGACATCGGGATCACGGCCGATCCGGGCCGCATGCTCGCGCACGATCCCGTCCGCGAACGCGTTGTACGTCGACACGCGCGGTCGGATCATCAGGTCTTCCGCCGTCCGCGGCGCTGCCGGGTCCCAACCCGTGTCGAACCGACGGGCGAGGTCGTCGAGGACCGTGGCGCGCACCAGGTCGCGCTGCCGTCCCGACGCCGCCTCCGCCACCCGGTCGAGGGCGTCGCTACGGACGATCGCGGGCAGGTGCGGCAGCAGTCCCCGTCGGCCGTACTCGTCGACGACCGCGAGACGCGCACCGATCCGCTCCGCCAGCTCGCCGGCGGCCTTGCGGGTGAAGGTCAGCCCGAGGATCTCGTCGCGCCGCACGCGACCCGTCGCCACGAGCCACACCACGCGCGCCGACATCGTCTCGGTCTTGCCGCTGCCCGCCCCGGCCACCACGAGTGCCGGCTCGAGCGGGGCCTCGATCACCTCCTGCTGGGCAGGAGTCGGCGTGGGCAGGCCGAGCGCCGCGGCGATGTCGGTCGCCGAGAGCACCACCTCGGGCGCCGCCACGGTCACGAGCTCACCGCCGGGACCGTGTGGATGCGGCACGGGTGCACGCGGCGCTGCGTGTCGGCGCAGTGCGACTCGACCTGGGCCGTGAACCCCGCGGCCGACATGCCCCGCGCCACCTCCGCCACGCGCTGCAGGAACTGCCGCCGCGCGTCGCCGTCGAGCGCGTGCTGATGGGCGATGCGGTAGTCGCTCTTCGCCAGGGTCTTGGAGACGATCACGAGTCGCGCGCCACCGAGCGACCCCGGGGTCGCGCCCGGCACCAGCCCCTGTTGCACGGCGATCTGGTACGCCGCGAGCTGCGCATGCTCCCGCACCGCTCCGTCGGTCTCCGGGTCGGTCTTGCCCGTCTTGAGGTCGACGACCACGGTCGTGCCCTCGGCGTCGCCGGTCATGCGCTCCCATCCCCGTCCTCGCGCGTGCGGGTGGTCACCCGCACCGGTGGGATACGACTCCACCCGATCGATGTACCCGTGCACGATCGCCCGGTGTGCCCGCTCCTCGTCGACCGGATGCACGGTCGGCTCCTCCGCGCCCTCCCGGGCATCGACCGCGAACCGGAACTCGACCTCGCTGCCGAGCACCCGGCCTCCGTCGCGCGCGACATCGCCGAGATACGTGTGCAGCCGGTCGACGAAGAGGTCGGCACGACGACGCTCCTTGCGTCCGATCCACTCGGTCTCGAAGTCGAGTTCCGGCCAGTGCTCGGCGACGATCGCCCGCATGCGCTCGAGGTCGCCGTCGGGCACACGCTCCATGGCCTCGTGCACGATCGTGCCGATTCCCGCCGTCGGGGGCATGACGGTGTCGCCGCCGAGGGCCGAGACCACCCAGTTCAGGCCGCACTCCTCGAACGACTCGACCGCCGACGGCGACACGCGGGCACCCGAGGTCGCGAGGTCGCGCAGCGGAGCCCGCGTGGATGCCGGCCGCACGCCGTACCACTCGGCCGGGTCGGCTCCCGGCACGCCCTCCCGCGCCAGCACCGCCAATTGCGCTGCGGCTTCGCGCCGCAGCGGCTCCGCCGTCACCGTGGTGAGCGTGCGCCGGTGGCGCGCGACCAGGCCCCGCAGGGTGAGCGGGTGCTCCGCGGACGCATGCCTTTCCGGGGGCTCCGGGGGCGGAAGGAAGCCGAAGAACGGGCTGGGGGTGAGGTCGTCGTCGTCGACCGCCGTGATCAGCAGTCGGCCGCGGGCGCGCGAGATCGCCCGCACGAACAGACGGAGCTCATCGTGCAGGGCCGCCCGTCGGCGGTCGAGCACACCGGGCGGCTCGTCGGGCACACCGGTGCGGGCGGCGGCGAGCGCCCCGGGCAGCCGCCACGTCTGCAGGAGCCCGCCGCGCAGCCGTACGTTGGGCCAGACGCCGTCCTGCACCCCGGCGACGACGACCGCGTCGAACTCCGTGCCCAATGCGGTCGCGGGGGTGAGCAGGGTGACCGTTCCGGGACGCTCCGGCGTCGACAGCGTGTCCTCCGGGACCTCGCTGTCGAGGATGTCGCGCACGAACACTTCGGGCTTCTCGTTCGGAGTGCGCTCCACGAACCGCTTGGCCGCGTCGAACAGGGCCACCAGCGCGTCGAGCGAGCGCGCGGTCTCCGCCCCGGTCGGCAGCAGCGAGATCTCCCGCCACGCCACCGACAGCCGGCGACCGTCCACCGCCCTGGCCTGCTCCCACACGCGCCACAGCAGATCGTGGATGGTCTCGCCCTCCGCGGCGGCCCTGGCGACCGCCTCGACCGTCTCCGCGAAGCGCTCCGCCGTGCGCGACTCGGGGGCGTCGATGAGGGTGAGGGTCGCGGGCTGCGACAGAGCCTGACGCAGCAGTTCGCGCGCGGGCGTCGATCCCCCGTCGGCGAGTTCGAGATGCCGCAGCCGCGCCCTGAGTCGTCGGAGGGCGATCGCATCCATGCCCCCGAACGGCGTCCGCAGTGCGTCCTCCCACGCCTGTACCGTCCGCTCCTCGTCGGGGGTCAGCGCGAGACGGACGATCCCGACGATGTCGCGCACGATCCCCTCGCTGCCGAGCGGTCGCTGCACCCCGGCGGCTCGCGTGGGGATCTCCCGCGCCGCCAGCTCGGTCTCCAGGGCGGTGACCTGACGGGTGTCGTGGGCGATCACCGCCATCCGATCCCACGGCACTCCGTCGCTCAGATGCCAGTCGCGCATCACCCCCGCGATGCGGTCGAACTCCTCGTAGGGCGACGGCGCGAGGAAGGTGGACACGACGGGGGCCTCGTCCTCCCCCGCGAGCGGCGCGGGCGCCCGCCGATGCTCCACCCGCCCCGACACCCCGATCGCCTGCGTCACGGTGCGGGTGAGCGCGGTGAGCGCGGCGTGCTGTCGGTGCGCCCCGTCGAGCACGTGCACGTCGCCGAGCGCCCCCGCCAGCTGCGAGAAGAGCTCGGGGCTCGCGCCACGGAACGCCCCGGACGAGATGTCGGGGTCGCCGAAGGCCAGCACCGCGACCCCGCGGTCGAGCAGGGCCCGGACGACCGCGATGCCCCCGCGCGTGAGCTCCTGCGCATCGTCGATCAGCACCGCGCGCACGGGCGCGAGCGGGCCGAGGGTGGCGGCATCGGCCGTGCGCAGGATCGCGCTCGCCTCGCTGAGCAGGTCGGCCGCGTCGCGGTGGGCCGACCGCAGGGCGTCGAGCACCGTGCGGTACTCCACCAGGAACTCCGCAGCGGCCGCCCACACCTCGTTGCCCGACGACCGCAGCTCCTCGGGGTGCACGCCCAGCTCGGTGCACTCGGCCAGGAACGCGCGCAGCTCCGACCGGAATCCTCTCGACGCCCGCACGGAGGCGCTGAGCGACTCGGGCCAGGCGATGCGGCCGTCCTCCGTGTCTCCCGCGAGCAGCTCTGCGATGATGCGGTCCTGGTCGGCGCCCGTCAGCAGCGCGGGCGGCTCGGCGCCCTCGCGCACCATCGCCCCGCGGACGAGCTGGAAGGCGAACGAACCGAGCGAGCGGGCGAGCGGGCCGGGGGTCGCCTGTCCCACGCGCACGCCGATGCGATCGCGCAGCGCCGTCGCGGCCTGTCGACTCGGGGTGAGCGCGAGCACCTCTTCCGGCCGCAGCCCCTCCTCGTCGATGAGCCGCACGATGCGGTCGACCAGCACCGTCGTCTTGCCGGTGCCCGGGGCACCGATGATGACGCCGGACGCGGTCGGCGGCGCCATGATCACGGCACGTTGAGCGGCATCCGAAGTCATGTCCTCCACGCTAACGGGAGCGGCCGACATGGGCGTCGCCCGCCCCGCGCGGGCGCGCTGTGCGCTGCTGGCGAAACCGGCGGCGACGGCCGATCCGGCCCCGGTGCCGCGCGATAGAGTTGGCGAGTCCGACGAACTTCAAGGAGCACGCGTGGAAATCCGCATCGGCATCATCAACACCGGCCGCGAGCTGAGCTTCGACACCGCCGCCTCGGCGGACGAGGTCCGCACCCAGGTCTCCGCGGCGCTGGAGCAGAGCGCGAGCCACCTGAGCTTCGCCGATGTGAAGGGCAACTCCTACATCGTGCCGACCGCGAACCTCGCCTTCATCGAGCTGGGCACCGAGGAGTCGCGCCGCGTCGGCTTCGTCGCCTGACCGCCGATGTACATCCTCCTCGCCCTGATCGCGGCGTGCGCGCTCGGCATCGCTGTGCACTACGTCGTCGGCGGCCGTGAGCTCCGGGGCGTGGCCCTGGCTCCGGCCGTCGCCACCGCCACCGCGGCGCTCCTCTACACCGTGCTCCAGTGGGCGGGCGTCGGCGAGGACAGCCCGTGGCTCTGGCTCGCGAGCATCCTCGGCTCCGTGGTGGTCTCGGCCGCGGTCGCGGTCGGGGTCACCGCCCTGCGCCGGCGCTCGGACGCCGAGACGAAGGCCGCGCTCGGGATCTGACCCGGCGGGCCCGCCCGCTCAGGAGGCGAGGCCCATCGCGTCCATGCGTCGAGCATGCGCGCCCATGAGCTCGGTGTAGACCGGCTCGATGCGCTCCTCCTCGACGGCGAGCAGTTCCGGTCGCAGCGCGGCACGGCACACGAGGATCGTGTCGCCCACGAGGCGCCGCGCCCACATCGACAGCAGCGACCGCCACTCCTCGTCGCTCTCGATCGTCTCCTGGATGATCGCGACGATCTCGTGCCTGGCGTCGTCCTCGCGCAGGATCTCGGCGACGCGCCGCCCCGGCTCTCCGTAGCTGGACGCGAGGGCGAGATAGAAGTCGTCGAGCATACCCGCGGTGATGTACACGGCGAGGAGCGTCTCCCGGGGGCGCGCGCCGATGGTCTTGCGGCGGAACGCGTCGAGGTGCTCGCGGAAGGGGAGCATCAGCTGCGTGGGGTCGTCTCCGCGCTCGGCGATCAGGTCGACGATGCCGCGGTGCTTGGTGAGGGCGGCACCCGCCGCGCGCGACAGGGCCTCCTTCTCGGACAGCTCGGGTGTCGCGCGGATGAGTCGCGTCAGCGTCTCGAAGTAGCCGAGCTGCAGGTAGGCGGCCTGACCGAGGAAGCGCGGAAGCTCGGGCGCCAGCTCGGCGAAATCGACCCGGGTCGCATCGCCCTGCTCGCCGCGACTGCGCAGTGCGAGGGCGCGCCGCGGCGCACGGTCGCGCTGCCAGAACCACTTAACCACGAGGCCGTCCTCCCGAGTCCACCACGTCGTTCACAATACTCGGGCCCGCGCTTCTTCCTGGCGGAGAGAGGGGCTCCGGTAGGCTGTCCCTGTCCCCGCCGTCGGAGCGGGGCCCCGCGCCTGTGGCACAAGAGACGGCGTGGCTCCGTTTACGTGGCGATCCCCGCGGGTCGCCGGACAGGCAATCTGAAAACAGTGACAACTTTCGCCGATCTCGGCATCGATCAGGACATCGTCGACGCACTGGCCGCGAAGGGCATCGTGGATGCCTTCCCGATCCAGGAGCAGACCATCCCCCTCGGCCTGCCTGGCCAGGACATCATCGGCCAGGCCAAGACCGGTACCGGCAAGACCTTCGGCTTCGGCATCCCCGTCGTGCAGCGGCTCGGGAAGGACCCGGAGCACGGCGTCAAGGCGCTGATCGTCGTCCCCACCCGCGAGCTCGCGGTGCAGGTGTACGAAGACATCGACCTGCTCACCAGCAACCGCTCGACCAGCGTCGTCGCCATCTACGGCGGCAAGGCCTACGAGGGTCAGATCGACCAGCTCAAGGCGGGCGCGCAGATCGTCGTCGGCACCCCCGGCCGTCTGATCGACCTGGCCGGTCAGCGCCTGCTCGACCTGTCGAACGCGACCGAGGTCGTGCTCGACGAGGCCGACAAGATGCTCGACCTGGGCTTCCTCGCCGACATCGAGAAGATCTTCCAGAAGGTCCCGGCCGTGCGCCACACCCAGCTGTTCTCGGCGACCATGCCCGGGCCGATCGTGGCACTGGCCCGCCGGTTCATGACCAACCCGATCCACATCCGCGCGAACGACCCCGACGAGGGTCTCACGCAGGCAAACATCAAGCACCTCGTCTACCGCGCGCACTCGCTCGATAAGGACGAGGTCATCGCCCGCATCCTGCAGGCCGAGGGCCGCGGCAAGACCGTCATCTTCACCCGCACCAAGCGGGCCGCTCAGCGTCTCGTCGACGAACTCAGCGACCGCGGGTTCAACGTGGGCGGCGTGCACGGCGACATGGGTCAGGACCAGCGCGAGCGGTCGATGGCGGCATTCAAGGCGGGCAAGAAGGACGTGCTGGTCGCGACCGACGTCGCCGCCCGCGGCATCGACGTGGACGACGTCACGCACGTGATCAACCACACGATCCCCGATGAGGAGAAGACGTACCTCCACCGCGCGGGTCGCACGGGCCGGGCGGGCAAGACGGGTATCGCGGTCACGTTCGTCGACTGGGAGGACCTGCACAAGTGGGCCCTCATCAACCGGGCGCTGGAGTTCGGCCAGCCGGAGCCGATCGAGACGTACTCGTCGAGCCCGCACCTGTACACCGACCTCGACATCCCCGAGGGCACCAAGGGCCGTCTGGTCTCCGCGCCGAAGAAGGAGCCGGTCAAGACCGAGCGCACCCGTCGTCCGGAGCGCGCCGCCGATGCCGCGGCCGAGGGCACGGGCGAGGCGGGCACGCGTCGTCGTCGCCGCCGCCGCACGGGTTCGAGCCAGGTCGGTTCGACGTTCGCCGAGGGTGCCGCCGACGGCACCGCGTCCGAAGGCTCCTCCGCTGCGTCCGCTGACCGCGGCGCCGAGGGCGCCGGCACGCACGACGGTGCGGGC
>NZ_SSDO01000426.1:0-34986 GCF_004794395.1 Microbacterium sp. K41
CGCCGCGCGTGCGGCAGGCGCTGGACGGCGCGAGACGGCGCCTCGACCGCGGCGCGGCCACGGTGCTGTTCACGGCGCGCTTCGTGCCCTTCGCGCGGCTCGCGGTGAACCTCGTCGCCGGAGCCTCGCATGTGCGACCCCTGCGCTACTTCCCCCTGGTGGTCGTCGCGGCGACCGGGTGGGCGGTGTACCAGGCCGCGGTCGGCGCCCTGATCGCCGCGGTGCTCCCCGGGGGGCCGCTGGTCGCGGTGCCGGTGTCGATCGTCGTGGCCGTGGCGCTCGGACTCGCTGTGGACCGGGTCGCCGCGCGACGCCGCGGCCGACTCCCCGCGCGCGACGACGGTGCCCTAGGCTCGGGGGCATGAGCACCGAAGAAGGCGCCTCCTCCTCGGAGGACATGAAGCGCAAGTTCAAGGAAGCGCTCGAGAAGAAGAACGCGCACCACCGGCAGGGCGAGGCCCACCTCGACGGCGACTCCGCCGTCCACGCCGCCAACGCCCCGCAGACGCGACGCGAGTTCCGACGCAAGAGCGGTTGACCGCGGTGATGCGGGAGCCGGTGATCACCGGCTCCCGCATCCCTGTCCCGCCCGTGTCATCCGCCGAGGGCCCGGTTGCGCGCGCGCTCCTCCTTCGCGGACATCTCGGTGACGGCGGCCTCGTGCAGTCCCTGGACGTCGGTGGCCTGCGGGTGCGGCGCCGCGTGGGCGTCCACCCCGTCGAGTCGTGATTCGTCGAACGGCAGCTCGCCGCTCAGGACCCGGCGTACGCGGTCGCGGTCGATCTGCCTGGTCCAGGTGCCGATCAGCAGCGTGGCGACCGCGTTGCCGGTGAAGTTCGTCAGCGCCCGCCCCTCGGACATGAACCGGTCGATGCCGACGATGACGCCGACGCCGTCGACGAGGTCGGGCCGGTACGCCTGCAGCCCGCCGGCCAGCGTCGCCAGGCCCGCTCCCGTGACGCCCGCCGCCCCCTTGCTCGCGATGATCATGAACACCAGCAGGCCGATCTGCTCCCCGATCGACATGGGCTGGCCCATCCCGGTCGCGATGAACAGCGACGCCATCGTGAGGTAGATCGCGGTGCCGTCGAGGTTGAACGAGTAGCCGGTGGGCACGGTGATGCCGACGACGGGCTTGGAGACCCCGACGTGCTCCATCTTCGCGATCAGGCGCGGCAGCGCGGACTCCGACGACGACGTGCCGACGATCAGCAGGTACTCCCTGGCCAGGTACTTCATGAGCGACAGGATGTTGACCCTGGTGACCGCCCACAGGAGCGTCCCCAGCACCACGAGGATGAAGACGATGCAGGTGATGTAGAACGCCACCATCAGGATCCCGAGGCTCCAGATCGCGGCCACCCCCGTCTTGCCCACGACGGCCGCGATCGCCCCGAAGGCGCCGATGGGGGCCAGCCACAGGATCATGCCGAGGATCCGGAACACGAGCTTCTGCAGCTGCTTGACCGCCTCCATGATCGGGGCTCCGCGCTCACCCAGCCCCTGCAGCGCGAACCCGGTGAGCAGGGCGATGAAGAGGACCTGCAGCACGCTCTCGCCCGTGAAGGCGGAGAAGAACGTCGCGGGGATGATTCCGAGCAGGAACTCCTGCGTCGTCGTGGCCTCCGTGGTCTCCGTCTGATAGCTGGCGTTCGCCATGTCGAGCCCGGAGCCGGGGTGGATGATGTTCCCCACGATCAGGCCGATCGCGAGCGCGAAGGTCGACATGACCATGAAGTAGAGCAGCGCGAGACCGCCGATCTTCCCGACCGTCGCCGCCTTCGCGATCGAACCGACACCGACCACGATCGTGCAGAAGATGATCGGCGCGATCATCATCTTGATCAGCGCGACGAATCCCGTGCCCAGCGGCTCGAACCCGCGTCCGACCTCCGGCCAGACCAGCCCGACGACCGCGCCGAGCACCACCGCGATGATCACCGAGACGTACAGCCAGGTGTGGCGGTCCCAGGCCTGCTTGCCTCGCCGCCAGTGGAACCGGGGAAGGGAGAATCCCGTCGTGAGCGCCATGCGTCCTCCTCGTGTCGACGTCGTCGTCCGAGCCGGTGGCCTCTGTGCCCCCGACCCCTTCCACGGTCTCCGCGCTCGCACGACGACGCCATTTGTGGTCGTATTGGTCCCTGCCGGACCCGTCGACGATCGGAGGAACGGGATGGCGCACGCCTCCCCAGGCCGCAGCGCCGCGTCGCGGGTGTTCGCGGCGCTCGTGGTGACCGCCGTGGTCGTCGGCGCGCTCGTCGCGCTGTTCCTCGTGGTGGAGGCGCAGCGTGCCGTCCGCTCCGAGGCCGAACGGCTCACCGCCGCCACAGCCGCCGCCCTCGCCTCCGCACCGGACGTGGTCGCACTGCTCACCCGCGGCGATACGGCGAGCGCCAGCGCGTCGCTCGAACCGTACGCGCTGGAGGTCATCGACAGGGCGGGGTTGGACTTCGTCACGATCATGACGCCGGAGGGTCTGCGCCTCACCCATCCCGATCCGACTCAGATCGGTGCGCCGTACCTCGGGACGGTCCCGTCCACCCCGCGCGTGCTCACCGAGGAGTTCCGCGGCACGCTCGGTCCGTCCGTGCGGACGATCGTCCCTGTTGTCGATGATGACGGCACCCTGGTGGGCTGGGTCGCCACGGGGGTGACGACCGAGACCATCTCCGAGACCCTGGTGCGGCGGTTGCCGCTGTCGCTCGCCATCACGGCGGGACTGGTGCTGCTCGGGGTGGGCGGTGCCCTGCTCGCCCGTCGGGTGACGCGGCGGTTCGCGGGCGACCTGCCGCCCGGGGAGCTGCGCGACGCGGTCTCCTCCTATGAGTCGGTGCGCACCCTCGGCGAAGCGCTGCGGGCGCAGACGCACGAGCACGGCAACCGCATGCACGCGGCGGTGGCGCTGCTCGAACTCGACCGCCGCGACGAGGCGATCGAGATCCTCACGCAGACGTCCCGGCAGAGCCAGTCCCTCGTGGACCAGGTCACGGCGCGGCAGCACGGCGACCCCGCGGTGGGCGCACTGCTGCTGGGCAAGGCCGCGCAGGCGCGCGAGCGCGGCATCGACTGGCGGATGGACATCGCCCCGGACACCCCGCGCACCCCGCTGGCGCCCGTCGACGCGGTGGCTGTGCTCGGGAATCTGGTCGACAACGCGATGGATGCCGCGGCGGAATCCGCAGACCGCTGGGTGCGGGTGTCGCTGCGGCGCGGCGATCATGGCGGCATCGTGCTGGAGGTGGCGGACAGCGGCCCGGGGATCCCGGTCGATCAGCGGGAGCGGATCTTCGCCCAGGGGTACACGACGAAGCCCGCGGGGCCGCACGGGCGCGGCATCGGGCTGGCCCTCGTCCGCTCCGTCGTGAGGGAGGCCGGCGGGGACGTGACCGTGGCGGGCCCGCCGACGGTGTTCCGGGTGACCCTTCCGTCGGCATCGTCACGCGGGAGCAGGTCGTGATCCGCGTCCTGCTGGTCGACGACGACCCGCTGACCCTCGAGCTGCATCGCACCTACCTCGCGCGGCTGGACGGCTTCGCGGTGGCCGGTGAGTGCACGGGAGCGCGCGCGGCTCTCACGGCCGTGCGGGAGCGACCCGGCGCTGGCGCGTTCGATCTGATGCTGCTCGACGTGACGATGCCGGACGGATCCGGACTGGAGGTGCTGCGCGCGCTCCGCGCGAGCGGTGCGGCGCTGGACGTGATCGCGATCACCGGCGTGCGCGACGCGGAGACCGTGCGGCAGATGGCGGCACTCGGCGTCTTCCACTACCTCGTGAAGCCGTTCGCGTTCGCGGTGTTCCAGGAGCGGCTGGAGCAGTACCGGGCGTATCGTGCCCAGGCGCACGGGACGACGGGCCCGGCGACGCAGGCGGAGATCGACGCGCTGCTGAGTCGGTCGACCGGAGCCATCGTCCTGCCGAAGGGGCTGTCGGCGACCTCGCTGGAGCGCGTGACGGCGGAGCTGCGCGCCCGCGGACCGCTCTCCGCGCGCGAGGCCGCCGAGCGCCTCGGACTGTCACGCGTGGCCGTGCGCCGCTACCTCGAGCACCTGGTCGTCGAGGGCGTGGCGGTGCGCGGTGCCCGCTACGGGACGCGCGGTCGACCCGAGACCGAGTACACCTGGCGGCGGGGACCGGCTGGGCGGTGACGCGCGCCCCGTCCCCGTGTCTCCACGGGAACGGGGCGCGGACGTCGGTGCGGGGTCACTCGCCCGCGAGGCCGCCGAGCATGTGTCCGAACGATCGACCCTCACCGAGATAGGTCGCCGGGTCGTACGGGTCGACGACCGTGGCCGCCTCGCGGCGGGCGACCGCCTCGGCCAGCTCCCTGGCACCCTTCTCGACGCGCTTGGCGAGCGGGGCCACGTCGTCGCCCGCGCCGCCCCAGTCGCTGGACGCCGCGAACACGCCGGTCGACACGGCCTCCGCATGCAGGTAGGCGAACAACGGGCGGATCGCGTAGTCGATCGCGAGCGAGTGCCGCGGGGTGCCCGCGTTGGCGCCGATCAGCACGGGCTTCCCGGTCAGCGCGTCCGGGTCGAGCACGTCGATGAACGACTTGAACAGGCCGGAGTAGCTGGTCGAGAAGATCGGGGTCACGGCGATCAGCGCGTCCGCCGAGACGACCGTGTTGATCGCGGTCTCCAGGGCGGGCGGCGCGAAGCCCGTGAGCAGGTTGTTGGTGATGTCGTGCGCGTAGTCACGCAGCTCGATCACGTCGACCGTGGCCTGGATGTCGCGCTCGGCGAGCGCCTTGACGGTCTCGGCGGCGAGCCGGTCGGCCAGCATCCGCGTGGACGAGGGGTTCGACAGGCCGGCCGAGACGACGGCGATGCGACGCGTGGTCATGTCAGGCCTCCTTCCGGCCGAGTCCGAACGCGGCACCCGCGGGTGCCGGGGTGTCCTGGTAGGGCGAGTCGCCCGTGAGGTTGTCGCCCCGGTTGGCGCCGGGTCGCGCCTGACGCGTGGGGCCGTCGCCGAACTCGGCCTTCACGCGCGCCGCGTGCGTCGGGGCGTCGGGCACGCCGGCCGGACGGTCCTTCGCGAGCTCCTTGCGCAGCACCGGCACGACCTCGGAGCCGAGGATGTCGAGCTGCTCGAGCACCGTCTTCAGCGGAAGGCCGGCGTGGTCGATCAGGAAGAGCTGGCGCTGGTAGTCACCGAAGTGCTCACGCATGCCCGCGTACCGGTCGATGACCTGCTGCGGCGAACCGACCGTCAGCGGCGTCATCTCGGTGAAGTCCTCCATGCTCGGGCCGTGGCCGTACACGGGGGCGTTGTCGAAGTACGGCCGGAACTGGTTCACGGCGTCCTGCGACTTCGCGGCCATGAACACCTGCCCGCCGAGTCCGACGATGGCCTGCTCGCGCGTGCCGTGGCCGTAGTGCTCGAAGCGCTGGCGGTACAGCTCGATCAGGCGCTGGTAGTGCTCCTTCGGCCAGAAGATGTTGTTCGCGAAGAACCCGTCGCCGTAGTAGGCGGCCTGCTCCGCGATCTCCGGGGTGCGGATCGATCCGTGCCACACGAACGGCGGGATGCCGTCGAGCGGGCGCGGGGTCGACGTGAAGCCCTGCAGCGGGGTGCGGAACTTGCCCTCCCAGTCGACGACGTCCTCGCGCCACAGCTTGTGCAGCAGGGCGTAGTTCTCGATCGCGAGCGGGAGGCCCTGACGGATGTCCTGTCCGAACCACGGGTACACCGGGCCGGTGTTGCCGCGCCCGAGCATCAGGTCCATGCGGCCGTCGGACACGTGCTGCAGCATCGCGTACTCCTCGGCGATGCGCACGGGGTCGTTCGTGGTGATGAGCGTGGTCGACGTCGAGACGATCAGCCGCTCGGTCTGCGCGGCCAGCGCCGCCAGGAACGTGGTGGGGCTGGAGGACCAGAACGGCGGGTTGTGGTGCTCGCCGATCGCGAAGACGTCGAGGCCCACCTCCTCGGCGTGGGTGGCGATGGCCAGCGTGGCCTTGATGCGCTCCTGCTCGCTGGGGGTGACGCCCGTGGTGGGGTCGCGGGTGATGTCGCTGACCGACATGATGCCGAACTGCATCGCCTGCGCGCCTGACTGCTCGCTCATGATTGCTCCGTGTTCTCCGAACCCGATGATCGTGCCACCCGGTTCTATTCATTTGAATGTAATCGTGTCAACGCGTGCACGGCAACTTTATTCCCGCGCCTGTAGCCTCGGAGGATGAGCACCACCGGGGCCGACATCACGGGGCCCGCCACCGGGTCCGTCCCGCGGAAGCGCCGGCGCGTGCCGTTCTGGGACAACGCCCGCTACGCGTGCATCGTCCTCGTCGTGCTCGGCCATGCGATCCAGCGGCTCATCTACGACTCCGACATCGCGTTCGCGTTCTACCTCGCGCTGTACGCGTTCCACATGCCGGCGTTCGCGATCATCTCCGGCTACTTCTCCAAGTCGGGCTCGCCCACCAGGACGCAGATGGCCAGGGTGATCACCGACATCGTCCTGCCCTACGTGATCTTCGAGACGCTGTGGACCCTCACCAAGTGGCTCGTCGAAGGTCAGGCCACCCCGAACTTCACCAAACCGAGCTGGACACTGTGGTTCCTCCTGGCGCTGGCGATCTTCCGCCTCGTCCTCCCCTACCTCGCACTGCTGCGCTGGCCGCTGCTGTGGACCGTCGTGATCTCGATCGGCGCCGGCTACCTCTCCAACGTCGACAGCACCTTCTCGCTGTCCCGCACGCTGGGCCTCCTCCCCTTCTTCACGCTCGGCTGGTGGCTGCGCGAGCACGACATCGTCAACCGGCTGCGCCTGCTGGACTTCCGCCCCTGGTGGATCCGCGCGGCGGCGATCGGCGTCTTCGCGGCGACCGGGTGGGCCGCCTGGAACTGGCTTCCGCTGTGGCAGGCCGCCGACCTGCGCGAATGGCTGTTCTACGAGGCCTCCTACTCCGACCTGGTCGGCACGCAGTGGTGGGCCGGCGCGATCCGGGTCGCCCTCATGCTGCTCGCCGTCGTCCTGTGCGCGGCGTTCTTCGCGCTGATCCCCCGCGGCTCGTACTGGTGGACGACCTTCGGCCAGTACACGATGTACGTCTACCTGCTGCACTCGTTCGTGCTCTATCCCTTCCGGGAGAGCGGTGTGCTGCGCGACCTCGAGCCGACCTGGTTCTGGCTGCCGCTCGTGACCGCGCTCTCGGTGGTCCTCGCGCTGCTGCTGGCCACCAAGCCCGTGCGACGGCTGTTCCGCCCGCTCGTGGAGCCGCGCCCGCGCTGGCTGTTCTCCGATCCCGAGCTCGCCGCGCGCGAGGGTCGCAGGAACGACCCGACCGGCTCGCGTCGTCCCCGATGAGCGGCGCCCCCGGAGCCGACGCCCTCTCCGTGAAGGACAGCCTGGTCGCGATCATCGAGGACACCGGCTTCCGCGCACACGGCCTCCACGTGCGCGCGGGCGATGGCACCGCCGAGCACCGCTGGGCGCCGGACGTGCGAGAGGACATCCAGTCGGTCGCGAAGGGCGTGTGCGTGCTCGCCGTGGCTCTCGCCGCCGACGACGGCGCGGTCTCGCTCGACGAGCCCGTGGCGCACCTCCTCCCCGATCACGAGCTCGGGCCGGGCGTCGACCGGGTGACGCTGCGCCACCTCCTGTCGATGTCGAGCGGGATCGACCTGCCCTGGTCGCCCACACTTCTGACCGACTGGCCCGACCTCGCCGCGGAGTTCCTGCGGCGCCCCTCCCGCGGGCGCGTCTTCCAGTACTCCAATGCCAGCACCTACACCGCCATGGCGGCCCTCGCCGCGCGCGTCGGCGACGTGGGCGACTACCTCGACGACCGCCTGCTCGGGCCGCTCGGCATTCACGGCGCGCGGTGGACCCGCTGCCCCCACGGCCGCATCGAGGCGGGCGGCGGTCTCGCGCTGCGCACCGAGGAGATGGCGCGCATCGGGCGGCTGATCCGCGACCGCGGCGCGTGGGAGGGGCGTCGGCTCGTGTCGCCGGAGCACATCGATGCGATGCACCGCGACGGCGTCGTCGCCGGCGTGAACCCGGGCTACGACCGCTACGCCCTCGCCGGGTGGGGCGGACCGGGACGGGCCTGGCGGCTGCACGGCGCCTACGGGCAGCTGATGATCTTCCTCGATGACGCTGTGGTGACGATCAGCGCCGACGACCACGCGGGAGCCGACGCACTGGCCTCGTCCGTCGTCGAGGTGCTGGAGGCCGCGCGGCTCGGGTCCTAGGGCCAGTCAGGCGAAGAGCTCGGCGCCCACGTAGGAGCCGGGCTTCGCGCCGGCCGGCACCGCCCAGATCCCCGACCCGACGTGGCGGATGTACTCGTTCATGCGGTCGGTCGCCAGCCGGCGCTGCAGCGTGATGAACTGCGCGGGGTCGCGCTGATACGACAGGAAGAAGAGCCCGGCGTCGAGCCGTCCGAGCGTGTTGTTGCCGTCCACGTAGTTGTAGCCGCGGCGGAGGATGCGCACGCCGTCGTTCTGCGTCGGGTGCGCGAGCCGCACGTGGCTGTGGGCGTCGATCGCGCCGCCGTGGAAGTCGGGCTCGGTGAACTCGTCGCCGCCGGAGAGCGGGGCGCCCTCGCCCTTGTCGCGGCCGATGATGGTGGCCTGCTCCGAGAGTCGCACCCGGTCCCACGTCTCGATCAGCATCGCGATGCGCCGGGCGACCAGGTACGAGCCGCCCGCGAGCCAGCCCGGATCGTCCGCGGCGGAGACCCACACGTGCTCGTCGAGCGCGGCGGTGTCGTCGGCGAGGATGTTTGCGGTGCCGTCCTTGAAGCCGAACAGGTTGCGCGGCGTGGCCTGCGCCGCCGTGGTGCGGGACGTCTTGCCGAACCCGAGCTGCGACCACCGCAGTCGCGCACGCCCGAACGCGATCCGGCTGAGGTTCCTGATCGCATGCACCGCCACCTGCGGGTCGTCGGCGCACGCCTGCACACAGAGGTCGCCGTGGGACATCTCGGGGTCGAGGTCGTCGCCGAGGAAGGCGGGCAGCCGCTCCAGCCCTGCGGGACGCTGCGCCGCGATGCCGTAGCGGTCGCCGGCTTCGTTCTCGAACAGGCTCGGACCGAACCCGATCGTGATGGTCAGCCCGGCGGACGGCAGACCGAGCGCTTCACCCGTGTCGTCGGGCGGGGCTTCCGGGCTGCCGCCGACGGCACCGCTCGCGCTGACCTCCAGTCCCTGCGTGAGGCGCGAGGCCGCGTAGCTCCAGTCCTGGAGCAGTGAG
Organism: Microbacterium sp. K41; assembly: GCF_004794395.1. Taxonomy (NCBI): domain Bacteria; kingdom Bacillati; phylum Actinomycetota; class Actinomycetes; order Micrococcales; family Microbacteriaceae; genus Microbacterium; species Microbacterium sp. K41. The sequence continues at coordinate 9,213 of NZ_SSDO01000426.1, forward strand.
ATCAGGTCGTCGCGGTCGGTGCGCGGCATCATGTCGAAGCTAGCGAAGTGCAGGTGGTCCTGCACGGGCGTGGTGATGCCGGCCTGGTGCACGCCGAAGAAGTCGTAGCTGTTCTGCGCGTCTTCGGCGGCGCGGGCGCGTCCGAGCGCGACGCCGCCGGTCAGTCCCGCCCCCAGGCCGACCGCGAGACCTGCGACCCCGCCGCCGACCGCGAGACCGAGCAGTCCGCGCCTGCTCAGCCCCGCGGGAGCGTCGACGCGTGCGGCCTCCGCCCGGTCCTCCGGTTCGCGGATCGGTTCGCTCTCGGTCATGTCCGGCGCCTCTGCGGTCCCGTCAGTCGAGCACCGTCGCGGTCAGCTGCGACAGCGGCTCGGCCAGGGCGTTGATCAGGTCGGTCAGCTCGCGCTTGTCGTCCGCCGTGAGGGTGGCGTACCCGACGAACCCGTCCGCGAGGGAGCCGTGCGTGGCGAGCGACGACTCGAGCGCGGCGTACCCCGACTCGATCTCGTCGACCAGCGCGGCGCCGTCGTCGCCCTGCGCCGTGGCGAAGTCCTGCACCAGGGAGAACGCCATCTTGGAGCCTTCGACGTTCGCCGCGAAGTCGAACAGGTCGGTGCCGGACCACCAGTCCTCCTCGCCGGAGATCTTGCCGGTCGCGACCTCGTCGAGCAGCGCGATCGCGCCATTGGAGACACCGGCGATGCCCTGGTCTTCCAGGGTCGTGGTGAAGTCGTCGGAGTGCACGTAGTCGTACAGCTCCTGCACGTCGGCGAGCAGCAGGTCGCCGTAGTCGGCGCGTTCCTCGGGCGTGGACGGGGCCCAGCCCTGCCACGCGGGCGTCTCCCCGTCGGCGTTGAGGGCGTCCTGCGCCGGCACCCACAGGTCCTTCTCGATGCGGTGGAAGCCGGTCCAGTCGAGCCCGTCGGCCACGGCGTCGACCTCGCGGAAGTCGATGCGCGGATCGAGGTCGCCCAGCGCCTCGGCCACGGGCTCGATGCGCTCGTAGAAGGCGCGGGTCTGCGGGAAGAGCGTGCGGGCGGTCGCGTCGTCGCCGGACTGGTACGCGGCCACGAGCTCTTCCACCGCCGGCACGAGCTGACCGACCTGATCCTTCACGAACGCCGCGTACAGGTCGACCGCCTTCGTCTTCTGCTCGGCGTCCGGCCCGTCGACGGCCACCGGGTCGCCCGTGACGGTGAAGGCGGCCTTGCCCACGCCGTCGCCCACCATGCCCGGCTTGCACAGCGTGAAGTAGTCACCGGGCTGCACCACGACCGTGAGCGTACGCGACGCCGCCGGCGCGATGTTCTCGACCTCGCCGACGATGCGCAGGCCGTCGTCCGCGAGCAGGTAGAACTCCGACACCTGGTCGGTGTCGTTCGAGACGTCGAACGTGAGGGTGCCGCTCTCCGCGGTGGCGGCCGAGACCGCGCAGTCGGAGTCGGTGGACGACACGTCGAAGGCGGCCGTGGCCGCGGTGTCCTCCTTCGCGACGCAGCCGCTCAGGACGAGGACGGCTGCGCCGGTCACGGCCAGCACCCCCAGGGACCGGGACGAGATGGTCATGATGCTCCTTGCTGTGAGAGAGGGGTCGCCTCGGTGCGAGGGCGCGGCGTCGGTGCCGCGGAGCGACGCCGCGGGCGGAGGCCACGCACGTAGAACGCGCCGACGATGGCGAGGTAGAGGACCCAGGCGGTCACCTGGAGCCAGGTCATGGCCGGCATGAAGCCGATGGTGGCCTGCAGCACGGCGGCGAGGGGTCCACCGGGCGCGATCGCCGACGACACGTCGAAGGCCCAGCCGAACGGGAAGCCGGCCGCCCCCACGGCGACCGCGCCGGTGGCCGCGTCGATCGGCGCGGCGGCCGTGAACGGACCGGGCAGCGCCCCCGCCTCCTGCAGATCCATGACGGCGTATGCGAGCACGCCGGCGGCGACGATCACGAGGAACCCGCCGGTCCAGGCGAAGAACCGGCGCAGGTCGAGGCGCAGCGCGCCCCGCGAGATCAGCCAGCCGAGGGCCACCGCGGCGAGCAGACCGAGCAGCGCGCCCAGCAGCGCGGAGGGCGCGTCGCCGAACGACTGCACCATCGACCACAGCAGCAGGGTGGTCTCGATACCCTCCCTGGCGACGGAGACGAAGCCGATCGCGACGAGCGCCCAGAGTCCGCCCGCGGTGAGCGCGCGGTCGACGCCGCCCTCGAGGGTCGCCTTCATCGTGCGTCCGGCCCGCTGCATCCAGAAGATCATCCAGGTGACCATCGCGACCGCGAGCAGGGACAGCCCGCCGCCGATCAGCTCCTGGGCGGTGAACGTGAGCTCGTACGCGCCGAAGGTGAGGACCGCACCGATGGCCAGAGCGAGCCCGACCGCGAGACCGACGCCGGCCCAGAGCTTCGGGAGCGCATCACGCCGGTCGAGACGCCGCAGGTAGGCGACGAGGATGCCGACGACGAGCGCGGCTTCGAGCCCCTCGCGGAGGCCGATGAGGAAGGTGGCGAGCACGGACGGTGTCCCTCTGATGAAGACTGAGGTAAGGCATCCCTTACCAACGAGACTCTAGCACCGCGACACCCGTTCCCCCGACCGGATGACATCCGCCGGTGCCGGGACACCCGCCCGAGTAACGCGACGCAACACTCGCCCGCGGCCCGAGAACCTCGACATACCCTCGGTCCATGGCTGAACTCTCGCTCCCGATCCTTGACCTCTCCCAGCTCGACCAGGGCCCCGAGGCCGCGGCGCGGTTCCGCGACGAGCTGCGTGCCGCGACCCACGACGTCGGCTTCTTCTACCTCACCGGCACCGGCGTCTCTCCCGAGCTGGAGGCGCGCCTGCACCGCGCCGCACTCGACTTCTTCGCCCTCCCCGAAGAGGACAAGCTCGCGATCGAGAACGTCAACAGCCCCCACTTCCGCGGCTACACCCGGGTCGGCGGCGAGCGGACCCAGGGCAAGGTCGACTGGCGCGAGCAGATCGACATCGGCCCGGAGCGCGAGCCCGTGAGCGACGGCCCCGCCTTCAACCGCCTGATCGGCCCGAACCTGTGGCCAGCGGCCCAGCCCGAGCTCCAGGCCGTGGTCGCGGAGTGGCACGAGACGCTGTCCGAGGTGTCGCGCACGCTGCTGCGCGCGTGGGCACAGACCCTCGGCGCCGACGAGAGCTACTTCGACGAGCACTTCGGCGAGCCATCGACCCTCATCAAAATCGTCCGGTACCCCGGCACGCACGAGCCGGAGCCGCAGCAGGGCGTCGGCGCGCACAAGGACTCCGGGGTACTCACGCTCCTGTGGGTCGAGCCGGGCAAGGGCGGCCTCCAGGTGGAGCGGGACGGCAGCTGGGTGGATGCACCCCCGGTGCCCGGCGCGTTCGTGGTGAACATCGGCGAGCTGCTGGAGTACGCAACGGGCGGCTACCTGAAGGCCACGAACCACCGCGTCGTGTCGCCGAAGGCCCCGGACGAGCGCATCTCGATCCCGTTCTTCTTCAACCCCGCGCTCGACAAGCGACTACCGCTGATCGAGCTGCCGGACGAGCTGGCGGCCGAGGCCACAGGGGTGACCGACGACCCGAGCAACCCGATCCACGCGCTCTACGGAGAGAACGCCCTGAAGTCACGGCTGCGCGCCCACCCCGACGTCGCCGCGATCCATCACGCCGACCTCGTGGGCGGCCCCGCCTGAGACGCGGACGGCGACTCACGCCTCGTCCGCCCCCGCGATCTCACGCAGCGCGGCCAGGTGCGCGGCGAAAGCCATGCGCCCCTTCCGCGTCGATCGCACCCAGTCCCCGCCGGTGGCGCGGAGGAGACGACGGTCGACCACGACGAAGCGCTGCGCCTCGAGGCGACGGATCGCATCGCGAAGGCCGCCCGAGTCTCCCGGGAAGATCCGCCGTAGCGTCTCCACCTCGAGATCAGCGCCGTCGTTCAGCACGGCCATGAGGCCGAAGGCGATCGACGGTGCGAACGTATCGTCCAGCCGGGCCACCGGCTCCATCGATTCCGCCCTACTCATGTCCGCGCCCCGGCACGGCGGCGGCCCCGCCGAACAGCACCACCACCCCCGCCGCCACGGCCGCCGCCGTCGTCGGCTCAGGGGACAGCATGACGAGCACTCCCGACGCGATCGTGGCGACCAGCAGCGCCACGACCTGGGGCCACCGCCACGATGCCCCGATCGTCGTCAAGCCGATCGCCGTCGTCGATGCCGCGGTCCACACGAGAACGACCGCCATCGTCACGAGGAGGAGGAGCATCCCGGTCGCCGGGTCTGCGGGAACCGTTCCGAGCCAGGCCGCCGCTCCCACCACCAGACCGACGAGCACCGTGCCCCACCGCGCCGGAACCGAGAGCCGCTGCGGCTCCTGGCGCGTCGGCCGCGGAGCCCGCAGGAGCGCTACCGTCCCGTAACCGCCGAAGCCGAGCAGCGTGGCCGCCGCGGGCACCATTAGCCAGAGCGGAGAGACTCGTTCGTTCATGCTGACGAGGAGGAGGGTCGCCACCCCGGCCAGAACGAGCCCGACACCCCCGACGATCAGGACCCGGCGGACGGGCGCCGGACGCACACCCCGGTCGCTCCGGGCGATGAAGCCCTCGCCGAGCTGTCCCCACAGGATGGCCAGGACGAGGAGCGCCTGCCAGCGCAGAGAGGGCGTGCGATCGCGCATCATCGAGGCCGCGATGCACAGGTACGCCGAGAACCAGACGCCGCTGACGATGCGGAGCCACGCGACCGGGCGCCGGTCGACCAGACGGTCGCGCCGCTCGACGATCGCCTCGGCGTAGGCGAGGTATTGACGGGCGACATCCGGGTCAGGCGGCTCGAGGGGCGTCTGCACTGCGGCGGATGTCGGATCCACGTCGATCTCCTCACGTCACGAGTTGCCTCGTCCGTTATAAGAAGGCGCGGGCGGAACGGCAATATTCGGCTCGCTACAACACATCTGCACATGACGAAGGCCGCCCCACACCGTGGGGCGGCCTTCTCAAGAATGTTCTGCGCGATTGAACGCTGGGTTCGCTCTGCCTTATCGGCGGAGTCCGAGACGCTCGATCAGCGAACGGTAACGCTCGATGTCGATGTCCTGGAGGTAGCCGAGCAGACGACGGCGCTGACCCACGAGCAGGAACAGACCACGACGCGAGTGGTGGTCGTGCTTGTGCTCCTTGAGGTGCTCGGTGAGGTCCTTGATGCGCTGCGTCAGCATTGCGACCTGCACCTCGGGGGATCCGGTGTCACCGGGGTGCGTCGCGTACTCTTCGATGATCGCCTTCTTGACGTCTGCTTCCAGTGCCATAGATTCGATCCCCTCTCTGCTTGTTGCGCGGCGCCCGACGCCTGATGCGTGAGCTCTCTTTATCCGCGGCCGATCGAACGGCAACCTGACGAGTCTACCAGCCCGGGCGAGCCCTGAGCGACACGGCCGACCAGCGCTCCCGCGCACTCCACTACGCTCGAGGAGTGCGGGAGAGGTGCGTGGCGTGAACGCGGGACGAGGACATCTGATCGACCTGACGCCGCTGCGGATCAGCCCCGCTTTCGCACGCATGTGGATCGGCTCGACGCTCGCGGGCATCGGCGGCCAGCTCACGATCGTCACGGTGATGCTGCACGTGTTCGCCCTCACCGCGAGCACGTTCGCAGTGTCGATGATCGCGGTGGCCGGGCTCCTGCCGATGGTCCTGGCCGGCCTGTACGGCGGCATGCTCGCCGACGCCTTCGATCGCCGTCGCGTCGCCCTCATCGCCGCCACCGTGACCTTCGCCTCCACCGCTCTCCTCGCGGCGCTCACGTGGACCGGTGCCGAGACGATCTGGTGGCTGTACGCGCTGAGCATGATCAACTCGGCCGCCAACTCGGTGGGCATGGCCACGCGCACGGCGATCGTCCCCCGCCTCATCCCCCGCGAACAGCTCGCCGCGGCGTCCGCGCTCAACGGTGTCGCCTTCGGGCTGACGGTCATGGCCGGTCCGGCCCTGGCCGGCCTGCTGGTCGCCCTCACGGGCTACGGCTGGACGTACTCGATCGACGTCGTGCTGATGCTGTCGATGTTCCTCGGCCTGTGGACGCTGCCCTCGGTGCGTCCGGAAGGCGAGATCGTCCGCCCCGGTCTCGCCTCGCTCGTCGACGGCTGGCGCTTCCTCCGCCGCGCGAGCAACATCCGGATGCAGTACGTCGTCGACATCATCGCGATGACGTTCGGCCAGCCCCTCGTCCTCTTCCCCGCGCTGGGCACGCTGCTGCTGGGCGGGGGCGCGGTCACCACCGGCATCCTCACCGCAGCCGTGGCGGTGGGCACCTTCGCCTCGAGCCTGTTCTCGGGCCGGGTCGTGCAGTACCGCTGGCACGGTCGCGGGATCGCACGCGCGGTCGAAGCCTATGGCGCATCGATCCTGCTGTTCGGTGTGGTGCTGCTCGTGGGCGCCTTCTCCTCCCCCGCCGACGAGGACACACCCCACGTCGGACTGATCATCGCCGCCTGCGTGGCCCTCGCGCTGTCCGGCGCCTCCGACAACGTCAGCTCGATCTACCGCAACACGATGATGCAGGCGGCCGTGCCCGACACCATGCGCGGACGCCTGCAGGGGCTGTTCATCGTGGTGGTCGCCGGCGGCCCGCGCATCGGCGCCCTCTACGCCGGCACGCTCGCCACGCTCACGACGCTGTGGTTCCCTCCCCTGCTCGGCGGGGTCCTGGTGATCGCGCTGGTCGCGCTGATCGCCGGGCGCAACCGCCGCTTCCGCTCCTATGACGCAGAGAACCCCGAGCCCTGACGGACCCGGGGTTCCTGAAGCCGTGTGGCGATCAGTCCTGCTGCAGCGCTCCCTGCAGGTCGAGGTTGATCGTGACGTCCTTGCCCACGAGCACGCCGCCGGTCTCGAGCGCCGCGTTCCAGGTGAGGCCGAAGTCCTCGCGGTTGATGACCGTCTTCGCCGAGGCGCCCGCCTTGTAGTTGCCCCACGGGTCGCTGCCGAAGCCGCCGAAGTCGAGCTCGAACGTGACCGGCTTCGTGATGCCGCGGATCGTGAGGTCGCCGTCGACCAGCAGGTCGCCGCCCTCGACGCGCGCACCGGTCGACACGAACTCCATCGTGGGGTAGTTCTCGGTGTCGAAGAAGTCCGCCGAGCGGAGGTGCTGGTCGCGGCCCTCGTCCTTCGTATCCACCGACGTCACGTCGACGCTCGCCTCGACCTTGGCCTCGAGCGGGTTCTCCGGAGCCACGAGCGTCGCGCTCTTCACGCCGAACGTGCCGCGCACCTTCGAGATCATCATGTGACGGACGCTGAAGGTGACCTCGCTGTGCGCGGGGTCGAGGACCCAGGTGCCGGGGCGGTAGCCGGGGATGTCGATGCTGGTCATGGGTTTCTCCTCGGAGACATCGGCCGCGCGGAGGCGGCGTACGGACAGGGCCGCGATCGCGGCGTCCTCCAGCCCAACCTACATTCACGCGAATGTATTCCCGTGCATGCACACGCATTCCGGAAAGACAGAACGCCCCTCCTGGCGAGAGGAGAGGCGCTCGAGATGTCGCGTCGGGATCAGCCCACGGCGACGAGGTCGATGATGAAGATCAGCGTCTTGCCAGACAGGAAGTGTCCGCCGCCGACCGGACCGTAGGCCAGGTGCGGCGGGATGATCAGCTCGCGGCGTCCGCCGACCTTCATGCCGGGAATGCCGTCCTGCCAGCCCTGGATCAGGCCGCGCAGCGGGAACTGGATGGTCTCGCCACGGCCCCACGAGGAGTCGAACTCCTCGCCGGACTCGAACTCCACACCGGCGTAGTGGACGGTCACCGTGTCACCGGGCTTGGCCTCGGCACCATCACCCTCGATGATGTCGCGGATGACCAGCTCTGCGGGGGCAGGAGCGGTCGGGGCGTCGAACTCGGGCTTCGTGCGATCAGTCATGGCTCCATCCAAGCGGACCCCCGCGCGCCCGGTCAACGCGACGGCACCTGCTCACAGCGAACACCTCGACCGGGGGGGTGGCCTCGCGCCCTGCCCCTTGACACGTCCGAGGGGCCGGGTGCACCCTGGTGGCAGATCAACTCAGCGCCCGGGAGACATGCAGGCATCGCCGCAGCACCGGGCGCTGAGTCTTGCTCAGGGCGGATCAGTAGGCCAGCAGCGCGGCCCTCGTCGCGCGCGTGCGGATCAGCAGCGCCCGCTCGTCCTCGACCGCCAGCGGGTCGCGGCCGGTGATCGCCCGCTGCCGCACCGCCGCCAGCGCCGTCGCGTCCTTAATGAACTCGCGCATGAGCGGACGACGGTCGCCGCGCAGCTGCGCCGCCCACGTCAATCCCGCCTTGCGACCGGACGGCGTCGCGAGCATCGTGACCTCCTCCGGCGTGAACCAGCCCGCGGCGGCGTACTCGGCGAGCCGCGCTCTCGTGAGCCGCGCCTCCTCCCGCCGCAGCGCGATGATGCCCAGGATGAAGCCGATGAACAGCGGGACCTGCAGCGTGAAGTAGAGGCCGAAGAAGTCCGCGAAGGTCGCCGAGCCGTTCCACAGCGCGTGCAGGAAGACCGCGCCGAACCACCCGAGCAGTCCCGCGCCGAGGGCCGCCCCGGCGGAGGCGTGCCGGCGCGCGACGAGGCCGATCGCGAACCCCGTCAGCGACGTGAACATGGCGTGCGCGAAGGGCGACAGCAGCGCGCGCACCACGAACGTGGCGCCGAGCTGCTCGCCGCCACCCTCGATCAGGCTGACCGCGAAGTACTGGATGTTCTCGGTGAACGCGAACCCGGCCCCCACCAGCGCGCCGTACACCACGCCGTCGACCGGGCCGTCGAACGAACGGCGGGCGAGCAGGAAGACCAGGAACACCCCGAGGCCCTTCCAGAACTCCTCCACGATCGGCGCCTGTACGACCGCCGCCACCGCCTCCGGCACCGGGCCGAGCAGGATCGTCATCCCGACGTCGACCAGGAGCGTGAGGCCGACCGCCGCCACCGCGCCCCACGCGATCGCGAAGATCACGAGACGCTTCGGCTCCGGCTCCCATCGGTCGATCATCCGCACCCCGAGGAACACGATCGCCAGGGGGATCAGCGCGAGAACGAGCCCCACGGCCGACGCCGTCGGCCCCAGCGCCCAGCCGAAGTAGCCGATCAGCGCCAGGAGAAGGAAGCCGAGGAAGGCGAACAGCCAGAGCGAGACCGTCCTGCCCTTCTTCGTGGTCACGGGCAGGGCGGGCAGCGACTCCGCCGGCGACGGAGCGACCGGCGCCGGCGGGGTGTACGGCGTCGGCTGCGCCAGCGCGGACGCATAGCCGGGCTGCTGCCCGTAGGTCGCCGGCAGATAGGGCGACTGCGCATACTGCGCCGCCGAGTACGCCGACGGTGCGGGTTGCTGAGCGGGCGGCGGCGTGTATCGCCCGGGCTGCTGGGGGTCGGCCGGTCCTCCGAAAGTCATAGCCAAAGCTTATGGGGCACAAGCAACACCGCCCGGGTCTGGCCGAGTCCTCCATCCGCCCCGCCGCGGCCACCCGGTAGCGTAGAACCATGCGGTTCGCTCATCTGCGCCGTCCCGACTCCCCCCGCGCGGTCCTCGCCGTGGTGGACGACACGGACGCCATCCTCGTCTCCGATCTCCTGTCCGACGCTCCTGCCACGCTGCAGCAGCTGATCGAGCGGGGTGACGTCGCCCTCGACGAGCTGCGCACCGCCCTGGCCGACGGCACCGCTCCGCGTCACCCGCTGGGCGACTGGAGCTTCGACTCCGCCGTGCTCGCCCCGCCCGCCGTGCTCGCGGTCGGCCTCAACTACGCCGCGCACTCCAGCGAGCTCGGACTCAAGACCGACGCCGCGCCCACGGTGTTCACACTGTGGCCCAACTCCCTCACCGGGCACGATCACGTCACCTCCTGGCCACGCAGCCTCAGCGAAGCCGTCGACTACGAGGCCGAGCTCGGCGTGCTGATCGGCACCCCCGCGAAAGACGTGAGCGAAGCCGACGCGCTGTCGCACGTGTGGGGATACACCGTGGTGAACGACATCACCGCGCGGAACATCCAGTTCTCCGAGGCGCAGTGGTCGCGCTGCAAGTCGTTCGACGGCTTCACGCCCACCGGTCCCTTCGCGGTCACGACCGACGAGGTGCCCGATCCGCAGGACCTCCACATCTGGACGGTCGTCGACGGGCACACGGTGCAGGACGCGAGCACCGACCAGATGGTGCGCTCGGTCGCGAAGCTGATCGCGCACCTGTCGCAGTCGCTCACGCTGCTGCCCGGGACACTCATCTCCACCGGCAGCCCCGGCGGTGCGGGCTACTCGCGCGACCCGCAGATCTTCCTCCGCGACCACTCGACGGTCACGGTCGGCATCGACGGCATCGGCGAGCTCACCACGCACTGCCGCATCCTCGACTGACACCGGACACGCGGAAGGGGACGGGAGCCGCGGCTCCCGTCCCCTTCTGCGTGTTCGGCGTGCAGCGGGTCAGATCTGGATGAGGTCGTCGGGCGTGACGATCGGGATGGCCGCCGTCACGGCCTCCAGGCCCGACAGGCGCGCGGGCGAGAGCTGCTTGGTCACCTCGTCGCGCGACATGAGGCCGGCCTCGACCACCAGATCGGCGACGTTGCGGTTGGTGAGCAGCGCGGTCTTCGCGAGCGCGGCCGCGGCGGCGTAGCCGATGAAGGGGGTGAGCGCCGTGATCACGCCGACCGACGCGCCCACCATCGCACCGAGGCGGTCGCGGTTGGCGGTGATGCCCTCGACGCAGTTCACGCGCAGGGTCCACATGGCCTGACGCATCCAGGTGATGGACTGGAAGATCGAGTGCGCGATGACCGGCTCGAACGCGTTGAGCTGCAGCTGTCCGCCCTCGACCGCCATGGTCACCGTGGTGTCCGCGCCGACGACGGCGAACGCGACCTGGTTCACGACCTCGGGGATCACCGGGTTCACCTTGCCCGGCATGATGCTCGAGCCGGCCTGGCGGGCGGGGAGGTTGATCTCGCCGAGGCCCGCCTGCGGACCCGACGAGAGCAGGCGCAGGTCGTTGCAGATCTTCGAGAGCTTGATGGCGTTGCGCTTGAGCGACGACGAGAACGACATGAAGGCGCCGGTGTCGCTCGTGGACTCCACGAGGTCGGTCGCCGTCTCCAGGTCGAGCCCGGTGATCTCGCGCAGGTGCTTGAGCACGGCCGGCGCGTAGTCGACGTGCGTGGTGATGCCGGTACCGATCGCCGTGGCGCCCATGTTGATCTCGAACATGAGCGAGGCGTTCTCGGTGAGACGGCTGTGGTCCTCCCCCAGCGTCGTGGCGAAGCCGTGGAACTCCTGGCCGAGCGTCATCGGCACCGCGTCCTGCAGCTGGGTGCGCCCGACCTTGAGGATGTCGTGGAACTCGCTCGCCTTGCCCAGGAACGCGATGCGCAGGGCGTCGAGCTCGTCGAGCAGCGACCGCAGCGTGAGTGACAGCCCGATCTTGACCGCCGTCGGGTACACGTCGTTGGTGGACTGGCTGCGGTTGGTGTGGTCGATCGGCGAGAGGAACGCGTAGTCGCCCTTCTCGCGTCCGGCCATCTCGAGCGCGATGTTGGTGATGACCTCGTTCGCGTTCATGTTGGTCGAGGTGCCGGCACCGCCCTGGATGACGCCGACGGTGAACTGCTCGTGGAACTCGCCGTCGATCACCCGCTGCGCCGCGCGGTCGATCAGGTCGGCACGCTCGGCATCGAGCACGCCGATCTCCTTGTTCGCCCGCGCACTGGCCTGCTTGACCATCGCCAGAGCGATCACCAGGTCGGGGTACACGGAGATCGGCCGCTTGGAGATCGGGAAGTTCGCGTCGGCGCGGGCCGTGTGGATCCCCCAGTAGGCGTCGACGGGGATCTCCATGCTCCCCAGCGAATCGGTCTCGGTACGTGTAAGTGCAGGCGCGGCAGAAGCCATGTCACATCCTCGTGGGTCGTGGCGAATGGAAAAGTGGGGGATGCGACCAGTCTACGCCGGTCGGCGCGGCGGTTTCCGGGAGAACGCGTCGAGCCGCTGCTCCGGCGTGAGGGCGGCCATCCGCTCCAGCCACTCGGAGGAGAAGAAGTCGCCCGTGGGAGCGTCGACCACCGGGACGACGGTGTGGGTGATCGTGTCGGGATACACATGCACGAGCTGGAACGACTGCGCCGCGTCCATGCCGTTCACGTCGGGTGCCGGCCGGGCGACGTTCATCGTGTAGCAGGTCGCCGAGGCCACGCTCACCGGGACGCCGGCGAACACCCCGTGCGAGGAGTAGTGCAGGTGTCCCGCGAGGATCCCCCGCACGTCGGTGCCGCGGATCACCTCCGCGAGCTCGTCCTGGTGGCGCAGCTCGAGGATGTCGAACAGCGGCAGGTGGCTCGGCAGCGGCGGGTGGTGCATCGCCAGCAGCGTGCCGTGCGGCGCCGGCTCCGCGAGCAGTCCGGCCAGCCACTCGAGCTGACCGGGGTCGAGGTCTCCGTGGTGCCATCCGGGGACACTCGTGTCGAGCGCGATGAGCCGCAGTCCGTCCAGCTCCCACACGCCCGTCACCGGCTCCTCCGTCGGCTCCCGGTCGAGAAGCTCACGGCGCAGCGCGGGGCGTTCGTCGTGGTTGCCCGCGACCCACACGATCGGTGTGCCCCGGTCCGCGGCGACCGGCTCGAGCGCGGCTCGCAGTCGCCGGTACGCGTCGGGCTCACCGAGGTCTGCGAGGTCGCCCGTGACCACGATGGCTGCGGGCGCCGGATGCACGGCGCGGATCGCCGCGAGGGTGCGGTCGAACGAGGCCTGCACGTCGTAGCTCCCGCCGAGCAGTGCCCCTCCCGCGAGGAAGTGCGGGTCGCTCACGTGGATCAGGACGTGGGAGGCCGGGTCGTGCCTGCCGAAGACGTACGGGGTTCCGGGTGCCGCGGACATGACCTCAGCCTAGGGTCACGCCCGGACGCCGGGTCCGGACGCGCCAGGGCCGCGGGGTCTCAGTGTCCGAGGACGAGGAGGAGGATGCCGCCGATGACCGCCGCACCGCACAGCACGAAGCACGCGTAGGCACCCACGAGCGCGAGAGTCTTCTGTCCCTCGGTGAGCGGGCTCTTCTTCGCCGCCTTGGCCGCCTGCTTGGCCGCGCGCTTGAGTTCCTTCTCGGAGATCACGGTGATCGCGTCGGTGAACTCGGCGGGGCTCACGACGGGGGCCCGGCCGCTGCGGACCAGGAGCCGCAGTCCCAGCGCATAGAAGGTGACGATGGCCGCGGCGCCGATGAGGGCGGCGGCGAACACCTGGAAGAACGCGAGCCAGTCGATCGTGACGCTCATGCCGAGTCCCCGTTCCGCGTGATCGTGGCCTCGTCGGCGGCCGACTCCGGTGCCGGGGCCGGGGGCGGGGCGACGGGTGCAGCGCCGGTCTTCGCCGCCTTGGCACCGGCCTTGGCCTCCGCCTTCTTCTTGGCCTTGTTCTTCGCCTCCGCCTTCGCGCGGTCCTTGGCCTCGGCACGCGCCTTGGCCTCGGCCTTCGCGCGCTCGATGCGCTGCTGACGGCGCGTGGGCGGGGGCGTGTCCGGCAGCTCGATCGCGAGACCCGACTCCGCCACATCGCTCATCGCGTTCGCGTGCGTGACCGCATTGCGCCGCGAACGCAGGAACAGGCCCAGGATGATCGCGAGCGCAAGGACTGCATCGATCGCGACGCCCCAGGGGCCGAGCCACACGACCAGCAGGGCCGCGAGGGCGCCGACACCGCCGGCGGCCGGCAGCGTCAGCAGCCAGCCGACGCCGATGCGTCCGGCCGTCCGCCACCGCACGGTCGAGCCGCGGCGACCGAGCCCCGAGCCGATGACCGAGCCGGACGCCACCTGGGTCGTGGAGAGCGCGAAGCCCAGCGCGCTGGACGCGAGGATCGTGGCCGCGGTCGAACTCTCGGCGGAGAAGCCCTGCGCCGGCTTGACATCGGTCAGCCCCTTGCCGAGCGTGCGGATGATGCGCCACCCGCCGAGGTACGTGCCGAGCGCGATCGTGAAGGCGCACGCGACGATCACCCACAGCTCGGGCTCGTGGTGGGCTCCCGACTGCCAGCCGATCGTGATCATGGCCAGGGTGATGACACCCATGGTCTTCTGCGCGTCGTTCGTGCCGTGCGCCAGCGCGACCAGCGAGGACGTGAAGATCTGACCCCAGCGGAAGCCGTCGCGTCCGTCCGGCTTGCCGTCGTAGCGGCGCGTGACCGAGTACGCGATCTTGGTGGCCGCGAACGCGATGATGCCCGCCGTGATCGGGGCGATCAGCGCGGGGAGCACGATCTTCGACAGCACTGCGCCGAAGTCGATGCCGCCGAGGCCCGCGCCGACGAGCGTGGCGCCGATCAGGCCGCCGAACAGCGCGTGCGAGGAGCTCGACGGCAGGCCGAGCAGCCAGGTGAGCATGTTCCACGTGATCGCACCGATGAGTCCGGCGAAGATGAGCGACAGGAACAGTTGCGCCCCCGCCTCGAGGATCGCATCCTCGCGGATGATGCCGCCCGAGATGGTCTTCGACACCTCCGTGGACAGGAAGGCACCGACGAGGTTGAGCACGGCGGCCAGCAGCACCGCGGTCTTGGGCTTCAGGGCACCGGTCGCGATGGGAGTGGCCATCGCGTTGGCGGTGTCGTGAAAGCCGTTCGTGAAGTCGAAGAAGAGTGCCAGCGCGATGACGAGCACAACAATGAGGGCTGCGGTTTCCACCGTTCGCTTTCGGTCTTGAGGAAAGGGAATGTCGACGGGATCGACGTGACGAACGAAGAGTTCACCGTGGGTTTGACTTCCGTTTACCGGCCCCGGTAAATCCTCCCACCGTCCCCCGTGCCGGTCAACTCGACCTGGGATAGCGTGGAGCGGTGACTGACGCCCCGATCGCCGCCCGCCGTCCGACGTTCCGCACGCACCACGGCGACACCGTGGAAGACCCCTACGAATGGCTGCGCGAGAAGGACTCCCCCGAGGTCATCGCTCATCTCGAGGCCGAGAACGCCCACACCGAGACCGAGACCGCCCACCTGGCCGGACTGCGCGAGACCCTGTTCCAGGAGATCAAGGGCCGCGTGCAGGAGACGGATCTGTCGGTGCCGACCCGCCGCGGCGACTGGTGGTACTACAGCCGCACCGAAGAGGGCGCGCAGTACGCGATCCACTGCCGCGCGGCCGCGGAACCCGACGACTGGACTCCCCCGCGCCTGGAGCCCGGCGTCCCGGTGCCCGGCGAGGTCGTGCTGCTGGACGGCAACGCCGAGGCGGAGGGCCACGAGTTCTTCTCGCTCGGAGCCTTCGACACCACGGATGACGCGACGAAGCTCCTGTGGTCCACCGACTTCGAGGGCGACGAGCTCTACACCGTGCGCGTACGCGATCTCGCGACGGGCACCACGCTCGACGACGAGATCCCTCACACCGGCAGCGCCTTCTTCACCCCCGACGGCACGGGGGTGCTCTACACCACGCGCGACGAGGCCTGGCGCCCGGACACCCTGTGGCTGCACCGCCTCGGCACCCCCGTCGCGGACGACGTGCGGCTGTTCCACGAACCCGACGAGAAGTTCTGGCTCGGCGCCGGGATCACCCGCAGCCGCCGGTACCTCGTGATCGCGGTCGGGTCGAGCATCACGAGCGAGGAGCGCCTGGTCGACCTGTCCGGCGACATCACCGCGGAGCCGCGGCTGGTGTGGCCGCGTCGCGAGGGTGTGGAGTACTCGCTGGAGCACGCCGTGGTCGACGGCGAGGACCGACTGCTGATCCTGCACAACGACGGCGCCCTGGACTTCGAGCTCGTGTCGGTGACCGTCGCGGACCCGCAGGGCGAGCGACGCGTGATCCTCCCCCACGAGCCGGGACGGCGACTCCTCGGGGTCGATGCGTTCCGGGACTTCGCCACCGTGGAGTACCGCAGCGAGGGGCTCGAGCGGGTCGGCCTGCTCGACTACGCGACCGATGCGGTCGAGGAGCTCCGCTTCGACGAGCCGCTCTACTCCGCCGGCGTGAGCGGCAACCCCGAGTGGCACGCCCCCTTCCTCCGGCTCGGCTACACCTCCTTCGTGACGCCAGGCACGGTGTACGAGCTCGACCTCGCCACGCGCGAGCTCGTGCTGCGCAAGCAGGTGGCCGTCCTGGGCGGCTATGAGCCCTCCGCCTACGGCCAGCGCCGCGAGTGGGCGACCGCGGAAGACGGCACCCGCGTGCCGATCTCGCTCGTCTGGAAGCGGTCGTTCGGGGAGCCGGGTGCCGAGGCGCGCCCCGTGCACCTGTACGGCTACGGCTCGTACGAGCACTCGATCGAACCAGGGTTCTCCGTGGCGCGGCTGTCGGAGCTCGACCGCGGCGTGGTCTTCGCGGTCGCCCACGTGCGCGGCGGCGGCGAGATGGGACGGCAGTGGTACGAGGAGGGGAAGCTGCTGCACAAGCGCAACACCTTCACGGACTTCGTCGCGTGCGCACGGCACCTGGTCGCGGAGGGCACGACGACGCCCGCGCAGCTGGTCGCCGAGGGCGGCAGTGCGGGCGGCCTGCTGATGGGCGCGGTCGCGAACCTGGCCCCCGAGCTGTTCGCCGGAGTGCTCGCCGGGGTGCCGTTCGTCGACGCCCTGACCACGATCCTCGACCCGTCGCTCCCCCTCACCGTGATCGAGTGGGACGAGTGGGGCGACCCGCTGCACGACGCAGAGGTGTACGCCTACATGAAGTCGTACACGCCGTACGAGAACGTGCGCGAGGGTGTGCACTACCCGCGGATACTCGCCGTGACATCACTCAACGACACGCGAGTGCTGTACGTCGAGCCGGCCAAGTGGGTGGCCCGGCTCCGCGAGGCCGGGGCGACCGACGTGCTCCTCAAGTGCGAGATGGTCGCCGGGCACGGGGGCGTGAGCGGGCGCTACAACTCCTGGCGTGAGCGCGCGTTCGAGCTCGCCTGGCTGCTCGACACGCTCGGCCTCGCCGACGCCTGAGCCGCGGCGGGTCAGCCGAACAGCGCGGCGGCCTCGTCGTAGCGGTAGCGCGGCACCGTGTTCAGCTCGCCCAGCGCATCCGCGAAGGGCACGCGCACGATGTCGGTGCCCTGCATCGCCACCATCTGGCCCCAGGCGCCGTCGACGATCGCGTCGGCGGCGTGCAGGCCCAGGCGCGTTGCCAGCACGCGGTCGAACGCCGAGGGCGAGCCGCCGCGCTGGATGTGACCCAGGATGGTGGCGCGGGTCTCGATGCCGGTGATCCGCTCGATTTCCGGGGCCAGCAGGTCGCCGATCCCGCCGAGGCGCGGGCGGTTGAAGGCGTCGAGGCCCTTGTCGCTGTAGGCCTCCTCCATGCCCGTGAGCGTGAAGCCCTCCGACACCACGACCAGCGGAGCGCGGCCGCGGTCGTGTGCCCGCGTGACCAGCTCGGTGATCTCGTCGATGGACATGGGGACCTCGGGGATGCAGATCACGTGGGCACCGGCGGCCATGCCGGCGTGCAGTGCGATCCAGCCGACGTGACGGCCCATGACCTCGGCGACCATGCACCGCTGGTGCGAATCGCCGGTCGTCCGCAGACGGTCCATGGCGTCGGTCGCGATGTTCACCGCGGTGTCGAAACCGAACGAGTAGTCGGTGGCGCGCAGGTCGTTGTCGATCGTCTTCGGGACGCCGAGCACCTTGATGCCGTCCTTCGCGAGCCGGTCGGCCGCGGCCAGGGTGCCCTCGCCGCCGATCGCCACGATGCCGTCGATCTTGTGACCGTAGAGCGTCTTGGCGATGTTCTCGGCGCCGCCGCGCTCACCCTCGTACGGGTTGGTGCGGCTCGTGCCGAGGATCGTGCCGCCCACCTTCGACAGCCCCTTCACCTCGTGCCGGGTGAGGGGCATGAAGTCGCCCTCGACGACCCCGCGCCAGCCGTCGCGGATGCCGACGAACTCCAGGTCGTAGGTGGTGGTGCCCTTGAGCACGATGCCGCGGATGACCGCGTTGAGTCCGGGGCAGTCGCCGCCGCTCGTCAGGATGCCGATCTTCATGCTGCTGCCTTCGGAGGTTCGAGTGTCGGGAGGGGGAAAGGCGACGGTGCCTGGGATCGACCCTAGCGGCACGCCGCCCTCCGCCGCCATTCGGACGCGTCGAAAAACCAGGATCTTGACGCGTCCGACCCGCGGAATCCGCGAACTTTGAGATCGAAGCCCGATCCGAGGCGAATCCGGCGTTAAGAAGTCGCGTTCTTAGCGGAGGCTCAGCTCCCGCCGAGGGCCTCGCGCAGCAGGTGCATGAGGGCCGCCAGCTGCACCGACTCGCTCGCCGCCTCCTCGGTCGCCTCGCCGTCCAGCGCCCTGGCCGCGAGGCCCTGCTTCTGGTCGATGAGCTCCGCGATCTTGGTGTCGATCGTGTGCGCGGCGATGATGCGCCACGCCGTCACCGGCTCGTCCTGCCCGATGCGGTGCACGCGGTCGATGGCCTGCGTCTGCTCGGCCGCCGTCCACGAGAGCTCGGCGAGCACGACGTTCGACGCGGCCTGGAGGTTGAGCCCCACACCGGCGGCCGTCAGCGAGCACACCGCGATGCCCACGTCCGGGTCGCCGTTGAAGTCGTCGATCGCCTGCTGACGCACGGTCGTGGTCTGATCGCCGCGGATCGACACCGCGCGGATGCCCGCGGCGGCGAAGTGCGCCTCCGCCTGGTCCATGACGTCGATGTGCTTCGCGAAGAACACGACCTTGCCGACCGACCGCTGCAGCTGCGCCGCGTAGTCGGCCGCGAGCGGCGCCTTGGCCTGACCGATGCGGCGCACCATCGTGAAGACGTTGTCGCCTCCGGTGCCCGCGGCCTTCGACTCCTCGAGCTCGTTCTGAGCGACCAGGCGCACGATGTCGTCGTCGATCTCGCCGGGAAGGAGCCCGCGATCGCCCCGTGCCTCGATGATGCGGCGGTAGCGCGCGGCCAGCCGCTCCCCCAGCTCGCGCTCGGCCTGACGGATGCTGCGTCCGAACTCGTCGTCGAGCTGCACCGGCAGATCTGCGACGAGCTTGTCCGGGAGGTCGGCCGCGACGTCCTTCTTCTTGCGGCGCACGATGCCCATCGAGATCACCGCGTCCCGCGCTTCGGGATAGAACGCCTTGTCGGCGGGCGTGAACCCGGTCGCGTCGAGCTTCTCCATGAGCGCCGGTCCCGGCTTCTCGCCGTTCGTCCACCCGAGGAAGCGCCAGATGGCGTCGAAGTCCTCGACGTCGTTGATCAGCGGGGTACCCGTGAGCGCGAGCATCAGCGGGTCGTGTCCCGGCGTGCGCTCACGCACCTGCGCGGCCAGCGACAGCACGTTCTGGGAGCGCTGCGACGACAGGTTCTTGATGAAGTGCGCCTCGTCGACGACCATGCCCCGCAGACCGATGGTCGCGAGCCACGACAGGTGACGATCGAGGATCTCGTAGTTGACGATGAACACGTCGGCGAACGCGTCGATGTCGTCGCCGTCGCCCTGGATGACGGTCGCGCGGCGCTGCGGCGTCCACCGCTCCACCTCGCGCGCCCAGTTCATCTTCACCACGTTCGGCACCACGGCGAGCAGCGGGTAGGCGCCTGCGACGGATGCCGCCAGCACCGACTGCGCGGTCTTGCCCAGACCCGGCTCATCCGCGAGCAGGAAGCTGCGGTGCCCCGCGCGCACCGCCTCGAGGAAGCGCGACTGGTGCACCATCACGTCGAGGCCCTTGGGCGACACGTGATCGAACTCGGGCGCGGGCGGAAGCTCCATCGAGGCTGCCGCACCGCCGGCGCCGGTCTCGAACGCCTTGTACAGCGGCCCCATCAGCTCCCAGCCGTCGAGGCGGCGCCGGGGCGTGCTGGTCGGGCGCGGCGTGAGGTCGGGCGCGAGGAAGGGGTTGGCGAGCTGTCGCGACTCCACGGACGGCGGCGTCACCTGACGTTCGGCGATCGCGGCCGGCACCACGGGGGCCTGCACGGGCGCCTGGTCCGCGATGATGAGCTCCTCGGGCGGCAGCTCGGCGCCCGACTCCAGCAGCCAGTCGCGGCGCATGCGCTTGGCGACGGGCGACGTGGCCTGGTCGGCCTCCAGCAGCTGGATGAGCGAGGTGTCGCGCGCGGCCGTCTTGGCGAGGATCGTGGCGACGCCGTCCAGGCGCTTGAGCAGCTCGGTGCGCGCGGCGTCGGTGATCTCGGTGTCGGCCTTGACCCGCGCGCGCTCCTCACGCACCAGGAACGCGATGACCTGGAACTTCGTGCGGTTCGTCGGGCCCAGCTTGCCGCGCTGGGACTTCGCCTCGATCTCGCGCACCTTGCGCGCGAGGATTGGGATGAGGGGTGCCTCGTCGTCGCGACGGGACGTCTTCTTGCGCCGCGTGGCGGCGGTTGCCGTGGTCGGCATGCTCCTCCTGAGCCTGAAGGGCCCGGCGCCCCCAGGGAGCCGATGGCCGTTCTCGTCGTCCGCGTGTGGCGTGAGCCAGGACCGTGCGGACCGTGGATCGTCTCCCTCCGGCGCTCACGGCGGTGCGCGGGTCGGCGGGAGCCTGCTCCCATTCTATGTCATCGGGCCGACCGCCCGCGGAACCGCGCGCCGGAATCGCGGTGCAGCGGTCAGGACTCCACGCCGAGGATCGCCGCAGCCTGCGCCACATCGGCCGCCATCTGCGACATGAGCTTCTCGATGCCCTCGAACGCCACCATGCCGCGCAGCCGCTCCACGAACTCCACCGTCACGTCGTGCCCGTAGAGGTCGAGCCCCGTCTCCCCCAGCACGTGCGCCTCGACCTGGCGGACCGGCACGTCGTCGAACGTGGGGTTCGTGCCGACGGAGATCGCGGACGGATGCCGGATGCCGGTGTCGTGGTCGACCAGCCAGCCGGCGTAGATGCCGTCCGCGGGGACGAACGCGTCGACGATGGTCGAGAGGTTGGCGGTGGGGAACCCCAGCTCGCGGCCGCGCTTGAGGCCGTGCACGACCTCGCCGCGCACATCGGGAGAGCGCCCCAGCACCCGCGCGGCGCCCGCGACGTCGCCGTCCACGAGCAGCTCGCGGATCCAGCTCGACGACACGCGCCGCGACGACCCCTCGAGGTACACGTCCTCGACCACCTCGACCGTGAAGCCGTAGCGGGGGCCCAGCTCGCGCAGCAGCTCGGGTGTGCCTGCCCCACGATGCCCGAACCGGAAATCCGCGCCGACGAACACGGTCGACACCTGCAGCGCGCCCACCAGGATGTCCACCACGAAGTCCTCCGCCGAGCGGGCGGCGAGCTCCTCATCGAAGGTGAGCATCAGGGTCGCGTCGAGGCCCAGCTCGCCGAGCAGCTCGAGCTTGCGCTCCACCGTGACGACGTTCTCGGGGCACCGGTCGGGGCGCAGGACCGCGAGCGGATTGCGGTCGAAGGTGACGGCGACCGCCCGGCTCCCCGTGGCGGCCGCGGTGTCCTTCAGCCGCTGGATCACGGCGCGGTGCCCTCGATGCACCCCGTCGAACTTGCCGATGGCGACCGCGCTGGGTCCGAAGCCGTCCGGAACCTCCTCCGGACTGCGGAACACGATCACGCGACGGCCTCCACCGGGCGCTCCACCGCGACGGGGCGGTGCGTGCGCAGCCACCAGATGCCGAAGACGGGAAGCACCAGCGGCACGAAGAGGTAGCCGCGGCCGAACAGCGACCACACGGTCTCGTGCTGGAACAGCGCCGGAAGCAGGATGCTCAGCACCCCGACGACGAGAACGCCGGTGAGCTCGAACACGATCGCGACCCACGCCACGGTGTACCACCCGCGACGCCGGGCGAAGATCAGCGCCAGTGTCGCGAGGATGTAGACGAGCGCGGCGACGGCGGACAGCGTGTACGCGAGCGGCGCCTCATCGAACCGGCGCACGATCTGCACGAAGCTGCGCCCCGTGGCAGCCAGCGCCATGACGGCGTAGACGATCACGAGGACACGACCGATTCCGGTCATCCGGGTGGAGGGGGCGGTGGAGCTCATAGCGCATTCCATCCTAGAGCCGCGGCGGGACGCCGGACTCCGCGGGGCTCCCGCCGTCAGGCGACCTGGACCGTCCAGATGGCCTGCATGCGCCACAGCATGACCGCGATCGCGAGCGCCGCGACGCCCAGCA
Source organism: Microbacterium sp. K41 (assembly GCF_004794395.1). Classification (NCBI taxonomy): domain Bacteria; kingdom Bacillati; phylum Actinomycetota; class Actinomycetes; order Micrococcales; family Microbacteriaceae; genus Microbacterium; species Microbacterium sp. K41. The sequence continues at coordinate 31,269 of NZ_SSDO01000426.1, forward strand.
CGACCGTGCTCCAGCGGCTGCGCTCCATCAGGGCCCACAGCACGGCGCCGATCGGCAGCAGCACGGCGGAGACCAGATACACCCAGTACTCGAGGAGATCGCCCGTGGGCGGGTTCCCCGAGAGCGGGGCGCCGATCGCGACGACGACCTGCCCGATCAGCAGCAGCTCGACGAGTGCGAGCGCGCCGACCGAGAAGTCGCTCGGCCGGCGCCCCGCGAGACCGGCCACCAGGCAGAAGACGCCGGCGGCGACCGCCACCGCGATCTGCACGATCGTGAACCACAGGATCATCGGACGGCCTCCGGCATGTTCATGGCGCTCTTGATGTCGGCGCCGCGTCTCTCGACGATGCCGACCAGCACGTCGTCCTGATCGATCGCCGCGACGAGGGCGCCGGAGAGCCGATCGGCCTGGCCCACCAGGCGTTTCCCGTGCCGCAGGTCCCTCGCCTCATCCGCCGAGACCGCGAGCACCGGGAGGATGCGGGACGCCGCCTGCGCCGGGGTCAGCGTCGGCGCGCCCTCCAGCTCGTCGACGCCCACCGCGTCCGCCGCGTCGAAGGGGCCGACCCTGGTCCGCCGCAGGGCCGTCAGATGGCCCCCGACCCCGAGCGCGGCGCCGAGGTCGCGGGCCAGGGAGCGGATGTAAGTGCCGGACGAGCAGTCCACGATCACGTCCAGGTCGATGTGGTCCTCGCCGCGACGGCTGGCGAGCACGTCGAACCGGCTGACGGAGACCTCGCGGGCCGCGAGCACGACCTCCTCCCCCGCGCGCACCCGGTCGTAGGCGCGACGTCCGTCGACCTTGATGGCCGACACCGCGCTGGGCACCTGGGAGATCTCCCCCGTCAGCGCGGCGACGCCGGCAGCGATCGCGTCGTCGGTGACGGTCGACCACGCCGCAGACTCGGCGACCGTGAGCGTGTCACCCTCGGCGTCGTCCGTGGTCGTGGTGGTGCCGAGCCGGATCGTGGCCAGGTAGGTCTTGTCGGCACCCACGACGTAGGTGAGCAGCCGCGTCGCACCCTCGACGCCGATCACCAGCAGCCCGGTCGCCATCGGGTCGAGCGTGCCGGCGTGACCCACCTTGCGGGTGCCGAAGGCCCGCCGCGTGCGGGCGACCACGTCGTGACTGGTGAGCCCGCCGGGCTTGTCGACGAGGAGGATGCCGGAGGGGACCATCCCTCCAGCCTACCGACGCGTGGTGCGCCGTCCGTGCGTCAGCCGCGCACCTCGTACGACGGCTCCGTGCCTCGGCCCGGTCGTCCCGACCCCGCTCGCCTAGGCTGGCGGGGTGCCCGTTCCGCCGTCTTCCCCCACGACGATGCCGAACCTGACGTCATGGTATCGATCGGCCGCCCGCGACCTGCCGTGGCGGCGCCGCGAGTTCCACGACGGCTTCGGCGCCTGGGGCGTGCTGGTCAGCGAGTTCATGCTGCAGCAGACCCCCGCCACCCGGGTCATCCCGCATCTGGACGCCTGGCTGACGCGGTGGCCGACCCCCGCGGCGATGGCCGAGGCGACGACCGCCGAGGTCGTGCAGCAATGGGCCAACCTCGGCTACCCGCGCCGTGCCCTGTGGCTCCACCGCGCCGCGATCGAGGTCGTCGAGCGGCACGGAGGTGTCGTGCCGCGTGACGTGGACGCGCTCCTGGCCCTCTCCGGCATCGGCGACTACACGGCACGAGCGGTCGCGGTGTTCTCGTACGGTGATCGGCACCCGGTCGTCGACACCAACACCCGACGCGTGCTGGCCAGGGCGGTCGAGGGGCGCGCACACCCGGCGCCGCCGTCCCGGCGCGACCTCGCCCTCATGGACGCGCTGCTGCCGGACGACGACGTGGAGGCCGCGCTCTTCAACGCGGCGACCATGGAGCTGGGCGCCACGATCTGCACGGCTCGGGCACCGCGCTGCGAGGTGTGCCCGATCGCCGAGCAGTGCGCCTGGCTGGCGGCCGGTCGACCGGACACCGGCGACGCTCGACGCCGCCAGGCCGCCTACGAGGGATCGGACCGTCAGGCCCGCGGCGCGGTGCTGCGCCTCCTCCGCGACGCCGCCCCCGACGCCGTCCCCCTGGCCGCGGTGATCCCGGAGTGGCCCGACGCCCGACAGCGCGACCGGGCGATCGACTCCCTCATCGCGGACGGCCTCGCCGAGACCGACGGCGAAGGGCTCACGCTCCCCCGGTGACCCCGGATCAGAGGTGACGCTCGGTGCGGTGGGCGAGAGCCGTGAGCTCGACACGGTTGCGCACCTCCAGCTTCGCGAACACGCGCCCGAGGTGCACCTCCACGGTCCGCACCGACACGCTCAGCTCTCGACCGATCTCGCGGTTGCCGGCGCCACGAACGGCCAGCATCGCGACGTCGAGCTCACGGGCGGTGAGCCGCCGCCTCCACACGCTGCGGCACACCGAGAGCCGCTCCGGCGCGGGGACGAGCTGCGCCGCGGTCGTGTCGAGCCGATCGATCCTGTCCCTGGCCGCCCGCGCCCACGCGTCCGCACCCGCCGCCTCGAACAGCCGCTCCGCCCGCTGCAGGTGCATCCGTGCGGCGAGATGGTCGTCACGGACCGCGTGCTGCAGACCCAGCACGAGCTCGACGCGCGCCCGCGCGAACGGGGAGCGCAGCGTGCGCGCCGTCTCCCGCACGTCGTCTCGCTCCGACGGCCAGCTCCCCGCCGACGCCGCCAGGAGGCGCACCCGGAGGTCGCGTGCCGCCGCGAGGTCCGGAGGTGTGACGGGCCCGGATGCCGCGCGCTGCACCTGCGCCGCGACAGCCACCTCCTCGAGCCCGGGAACACCGAGCACCGGCTCCGGAGCCCCGCCGTCGCGCCAGAGCTCCACCGCCGCCCCCGCCGCGTCCACCGCGCCCGCCAGGAAGGCCTCGATCCCGCTGTCGACCAACCCGTCGACGCCTCCCCCTACCGGAAGCACGGCCGTGAGGGCGTGGGCGACCGGTCCGATCTCCCCCCGCACGGCGAGATCGAGCCGCCGCGCGAGGACGACCCCCAGTCCCGCGAACGGAAGCGCGACCGGGAGCTCGACCGCGGCGCGGAGCAGCCGCTCCCGCGCCGCACCGATGTCACCACGCCACACCAGCAGCAGCGTCTCGGCCACCGCCCGATAGGCGCGCACGAGCGGACTGCGCTCGAGCCCCGGCACCAGATGGTCCGGTTCGAGATCGGCCAGGCGCGAGTCGTCGCGCAGCAGGCGCAGCCCCTGCTCGATGTCACCGCGAGCGGCGAGTCGGAGCGCCCGGAGCAGGGTTCCGCACAGCGGCCCCTCCCCCTCTCCATCGCCGACCTCGCTGTCCCCCGCGAGAAGCCAGCACAGGGCGACGACGGGCTCCCGCAGCTCGGTCTCGGCCCCGACGACCGCGGCTCCCTCGCGCACCGCGTCGAGCCACAGGCGCATCGGGGCCCGGTCTCCTCGTTCCGCGCACAGCAGCGCCGCGAGCCCGGCCGCTCTCGTCCAGTCGCGCCACGCCGCCCGACCCTTCGCGCTGCGCGGTCGGAACAGCGCCGGATCGATATCCGGCACCGCGCCCAGCACGAACGTCTGCGCCACCAGCAGTCCCCCGAGCGCCCGTCCCCGGAGCCGCGCCGACGCGCGGGGATACAGGCTGCCGAGATCGTGCACGGCATCCCCGGCGAGACCCGCGCCGACAGCCGCGAGACCGGCGAGCAGCATCGCCCCGTCCCGCCGGCGGCCCGACA
>NZ_SSDO01000427.1:0-1743 GCF_004794395.1 Microbacterium sp. K41
GTCACGGCCGTGGCCAGCGGGATCGTCCACGCCGCGGGCTGCGCGAGGTACGGCGCCGCGACCCCGACCCCGTCGATCACGGCGTGCACGAGCAGCGCCAGCCCGGTCGCGACGCCGCCGCACACCATCCCCGCCACCGCCCCGCGGGCCGTGAGCCCGCGCCACCACACGCCCAGCAGCACCACGGGCGACAGCGTCGATGCGGCCACCACAAACACCACGCCCACGCTCGACACGAGCCCCGCGGGCGCCGTGAGCAGCGCGACCCCGAGCGGCACGAGCGCGCACAGCACCGCGGAGAGACGGAACGAGCGGACGGACCCGGAGAACACGTCCTGGCTGATCACTCCCGCGAGCGACACCACGAGCCCGGCCGAGGTCGCCAGGAACGCCGCGAACGCGCCCGAGACGATGAGCGCCGTGAGCAGCTCTCCGCCGGGTCCGGGGAACACGCGCGAGGGCAGTTGCAGCACCACCGTGTCGGCCACCCCCGGCACCGCGAGGTCGGGAGCGGCGATGCGGGCGAGCAGCCCCATCGCGCTCGACGCGGCATAGAAGGCGCTGACCATCGCGATCACGATCACGGTCGTCCGCCGCGCCGACGCCCCGGTCGGGCTCGTGTAGAAGCGGACCAGCACGTGCGGCAGTCCCATCGTGCCCAGCAGCAGCGCGAGCAGCAGCGACGCGGTCTCGTACGCGTCGAAGCCGGACGGTCCCGCCTCGCTGGGGAACACGAGCGCCGGGTCGAACGCGTGCGGTCCGCCGCCGAGCGCGAAGGCGATGCACACCACCGGCACCAGCAGCGCCGTGAGCTTGAGCCAGTACTGGAACGCCTGCACGAAGGTGATCGCGCGCATCCCGCCCGCCGCGACCGATGCCGCCACGAGCACCGCGACCGTCACGGCGCCCACCCACTCCGGCAACCCCGCGACCACGACCAGCGTGATGCCGGCGCCGTGCAGCTGCGGCACGATGTACAGCCACCCGATCACCAGCACCGCGAGGCTCGTGACGCGTCGCGCCGAGGCCGACCCGAGCCGCGCCTCCACGAAGTCCGGGATCGTGTAGGCCCCGCTGCGCCGGAGCGGGGCCGCGACGAACACCAGCACCAGCAGGTACCCGGCCGCGTACCCGATCGGGAACCAGAAGCCGCGCGCGCCGTCGAGCAGCACGAGTCCGGAGAGCCCGAGGAAGGTGCCGGCCGACAGGTACTCGCCGCTGATGGCCGAGGCGTTCCACACCGGCCGGACGGTGCGCGACGCCACGAAGAAGTCGCTCGTCGTGCGCGACACCCGCAGGCCGTACACGCCGATCAGCAGCGTGGCGATCACCACCAGCGCGACCCCGAGCAGGTCGAGCAGCGCGTTCATTCGCGGTCCCGGAGGGCGCGGTAGCGGCGCTCGTTGCGGACGGCCGTGCGCAGATACAGCAGCGCGAACACCACGATGACCGGGTAGAACGCGAACGCCTGCAGCAGCCACGACAGCGGCAGGCCCCACAGCACGACCCGGTCGATCTCGGGCACGAGCGCGATCGCCAGGGTCATCGCGACCACGACCACCACGAACCCGGCGACCGTGCCGAGCGCGAGCCGCAGCTGACTGCGCTGGAGCGCCCTGGCGTACACCGCATCGGCCTCGTCGACCGGTGCCCCGGGCAGCGCGATGCCGCGCGTGAGAGCCGCAGGGCCGCGAGGCGGGAGGTCGGCCGTGACCCGCACGCGCTTCGCGGGCTCCCCCGCAC
>NZ_SSDO01000428.1:0-2284 GCF_004794395.1 Microbacterium sp. K41
CGTCGCGGTCGTCGTGGCGCTCATCGCCGTGCGACCGCTGGTCCCGCGCGGCACCTTGCGGGCCGTGCGCGGCCTGCCGTCGGTGATCCTGGTGCGCGGTCTCGCCGCTGCTGCGTTCTTCGGTGCGCAGATCTATCTGCCGTATCTGCTCACCGACCGCTACGCCCTGACGCCGACGGTCGCCGGGCTCGCGCTCACCGGCGGCGCCCTCGCATGGTCGCTCGCCGCGACCGTGCAGGGGCGGATGGGCATGCGGCTGTCGAGCGTGACCGCGGTGCGCCTCGGGACGGCTCTCGTGCTCGGGGGGATCCTGCTGACGGTCGCGATCACCGCGTTCGAGGCGGACGCGGTGCTGATCGCGGCCGCCTGGGTGGTGGCGGGGGCGGGGATGGGCCTGATGAGTCCGCGGTCGAGCGCGCTCACCCTCGCCCTGTCGACCCCGGAGACGCAGGGGTTCAACAGCGGTGCGATGACGGTGGCCGACTCGTTCGGCAGCGCGTTGGCCCTCGCGGTGACGAGCATGGTCTTCCTCGCGCTGGCCGCCGCCGATCCCTTCCTCGGTGTGTTCGCGCTGGCGGCGCTGCTCGCGCTCGCAGCGGCGATGCTCGCGCCGAGGGTTCGCGCCGCGGGCGCCAGCACGGAGGCGCGCGCGTGATCTGGCGACCCGGATCCTCCGCACGGCGGATCCGGGAAGCGCGGGATCGGGGAGAGCGGGAGAAGCGATGGCAGGCGGAAGCGGGAGGAGTGCGGACATGACAGGTACGGGCACGGATGTGAGGGGCGGCAACGTGATGGGTGTGGAGACGACGGCCGCTCGGCGGGGTGGAGACGGCGCGGCGCCGGTGGCGACGATGGCGGCGATCGTGCAGCGCGAGTTCGGCGAGTCCGACGTACTGCGGATCGAACGGGTGCCGGTACCGGAGCCGGGCGAGGGCGAGGTGCGCATCCGCGTCGCGGCGGCTGCTGCGCTCCACCCGGTGCCCGCGCACGTGCCGTTCCCGCAGGCGGTCGCGGCGATCGGCAGCGGGCGCACGGCGCAGCTCGTGTGGCAGGCGGCGCAGATCGGCGCGGACGACGTGGTCCTGGTCACCGGTGCCTCGGGCGGACTGGGCAGCCAGGTCGCGCAGCTCGCGCTCTCGGTCGGGGCGACCGTGGTCGCGCTCCACGGTGGCGAGGCGAAGCGCGCGGTGGTGGCGCAGCTCGGGCGTCGGGTCGAGCACTCGGCCGGGCGCCTGCTGCCGCTCGATGCGACCGACGACGCGTGGCCGGATCGTCTGACCGGCCTCCTGGACGGCGCGGTGCCGACGGTCCTGCTGGACGGGGTCGGGGGTCCGACGGGACGCGCGGCGCTCGAGTCGCTCGGGCGCGGCTCCCGCGTCGTGGTCATCGGATGGTCGAGCGGCGAACTCCTCCGTGTCGACGGCGACGACATCGTGCAGAACTCGCTCACCGTGACCGTGCCGCTGGGCCGGGCCATCGCCGACCTCCGGGCGCTCGAGACGGCGGCCCTCGCGGCCGTGGCCGGCGGGCGGGGCGACCCGCCCGTCGACGTGTTCCGGTTGACCGATGCCGCCGCCGCGCACGACGCCATCCAGCATCGCCGTCAGCGCGGGAAGGTCGTGCTCGTTCCCGACGCGGAGTGATTTGCGCGGAGGGCATCGGCCTCCCTACTCTGTTGAACGGTGTTCAGGTGAACACCGTTCAGGAAGGACACCCGATGACCCCCACCTCCCGCGACACCGGTGCGACGCTCGGCCGCATCGCCGTCTTCGCCGCCCTCATCATCGTGCTCGGCACGGTCGTCGTGCCGCTGCCCGGCGGGGTGCCGATCACCGCGCAGACCCTCGGCGTGATGCTCGCCGGACTCGTCCTCGGGCCGCGCGTCGCCCCGCTGTCGATCCTGGTCGTGCTCGCGCTCGCCGCGATCGGCCTGCCGGTGCTCGCGGGCGGACGCGGCGGCGTCGGCGTGTTCGTGGGGCCGACCGCGGGGTACATGCTCGGCTGGATCGCGGGCGTCGTCGTGATCGGGCTCGTCCTGCGCACCGGTCGCCCGGCGTGGTGGCGGGTCGCGCTCTCCGCGCTCGTCGGCGGGGTGCTCGTGGTGTACGCGTTCGGCATCCCCGTCCAGGCCCTCGTCACGGGAGTGCCGCTCGACCTCACGGCGCTGTCGGCCCTCGCGTTCCTCCCCGGCGATCTGATCAAGGTCGCCGCGGCCACGCTGATCGTGGTGGCGCTGCGCCGGGCGTACCCGCGGGCGTTCGCGGACGCGCGCGAGCGCGCCGCC
>NZ_SSDO01000429.1:0-359 GCF_004794395.1 Microbacterium sp. K41
CGCGGCGCACGCGAGGACGAGGGCGTCCTCCACCGGCACTCGACGGGCGAGCGCACCGGCGAGCGCGCCGCAGAACGCGTCGCCCGCGCCCGTCGTGTCGACCGGATCGATACGGAACGCCTCGACGTGCACAACTGGGCGACCGGTGCGGTGCAGGTCCACGCCCCCGGCGCCGCGCGTGAGCACCACGGTCGCGGCCCCGGCGCGGTGCAGGAGGTCGATGCCGCCGAGCTCCGCGCACTCCGTCTCGTTCACCACGAGCACGTCCACGCGCTCCAGCAGCCCGAGGGTCGCGGCGTGGGCGGGGGCGGCGTTCAGCACGGTCGTGGCGCCGGCGTCGCGCGCCGCCCGCAGTGCCG
>NZ_SSDO01000043.1:0-203 GCF_004794395.1 Microbacterium sp. K41
CGGGCGCGGGTTCGGGTTCGGGCATGGGTTCGGGCGCGGGTTCGGGTTCGGGCATGGGTTCGGACGCGGTGTCGGCGTCGTCGCGCGACCGAGACCCCGTCGGCGCCTCCGCGAGCAGCGCGGCCACCACGGCGTCGAGCGTCTCGGCCTCGCGGTAGCGCACGCGCACGGCCCCGCCGACGCGGTCGAGCACGTCGCGGATC
>NZ_SSDO01000430.1:0-2087 GCF_004794395.1 Microbacterium sp. K41
CGACGCGGCACCGCAGCGCCGGCCCCGGGTCCGGGCGTCACCCCGCGTCGCGCGGCCCGAGCACGGTGTCGATCAGGCCGTACTCCTTCGCCGCCACGGCCGTGAACACCCGGTCGCGGTCGGTGTCGACGCGGAGCTCCTCGAGGGTGCGACCGCTGTGCCTGGCCAGGATCGCCTCCATGTCGGACCGCACCCGCACCACCTCGTCGGCCGCGAGGATGAGGTCGGGGATCGCACCCCGCGACTGCCCGGCGGGCTGATGCAGCACGATGCGCGCGTGCGCGAGAGCGGCCCGCTCCCCCGGCGCCCCTGCCGCGACGAGCAGCGCCGCCGGACCGATGGCCTGGCCGACGCAGGTCGTGGCGATGCGGGGACGGATGTGCTGCATCGTGTCGTAGATCGCGAGCGCCGCCCCGGGATCGCCGCCCTCGCTGTTGATGTAGAACTGCACCGCGGAGTCGGGGCTGTCGGCGTCGAGGTGCAGCAGCTGTGCGATGAGCGCGTTCGCCACGCCCGCGTCGATGCCGGTGCCGAGGTAGATGACGCGTTCGGCCAGCAGGTGCGAGTACACGTCCATGACCCGCTCGCCGCGGGGGTGCTGGGCGATCACGTTGGGGATCGTGTAGCTGCTCATGCGTCCGCCCCCAGTCCCACGCGCGCGCGGCGTCGCGGCATGATGTCGGCCGTCGACTCCACGATCCGGTCGATGAAGCCGTACTCCTGCGCCTGCGTGGCGGTGTACCAGCGGTCGTGCAGGGAGTCCTCGAAGATCCGCTCCACGGGCTGACCGGTGTCGTGGGCGATGAGTCCGAGCACGGTGTCGCGCATGTGACGGAGGTCGTCCGCCTGCGCTTCGATCTCGACCGCGGATCCGCCGATGCCCGCCGAACCCTGATGCATGAGGATGCGCGCGTGCGGCAGCGCCCGACGCTTGCCCGGTGTGCCAGCCGACAGCAGGAACTGTCCGGCGCTGCACGCGAGGCCGAGCGCGAGGGTCGAGACGTCGTTGGGGACGAGCCGCATGAGGTCGCGGATCGCGAGCATCGACGGCACGGACCCGCCGGGAGAGTGGATCCACAGGGCGATGTCGGCGACGGGGTCTTCTGCCGAGAGGCTGAGCAGCTGCGTCATCAGCAGCGTGCCGTTGTCGTCGTCGAGGGCGCCGTCGAGCACGAGCACGCGCTCGTGGAAGAGCGCGCGCCGGGCTTCCTGGCTGAACTGGGGTATGGGTTTCTCGTCGCTCATGACCCCAGCCTCCGTCGCTCCGGGAGCCGGTGGGTCGGTCTCCGCCGTGGGCGGATCCGCCGTGGGCGGAGGGCGTGTGCGCTGCCCGAAAGCCGCGCGTAACACCCCCGACTCACGACGCTCCTAGCCTCGAGCACATGGCGAGACAGAAGGCACCGGAATGGCAGTGGTCGGAAGACGGGATCAACTTCCGCACCCGCAAGTGGGTGCGCCCCGAAGACCTCAACGCGAACGGCACGCTCTTCGGCGGCAGCCTGCTGAAGTGGATCGATGAAGAGGCGGCGATCTACGCGATCGTGCAGCTGGGCAACTACCGCGCCGTGACGAAGCACATCTCCGCGATCACGTTCGAGGCGTCGGCGGTGCAGGGCGACCTGATCGAGATCGGCCTGCAGGCGACGCGGTTCGGCACCACGTCGCTGACGATGCGCGCGGTCGCCCGCAACATGATCACCCGCAAGCGCATCCTCACGATCGACGAGATCGTGTTCGTGAGCCTGGACGAGGACGGGATGCCGACCCCGCACGGCTATCGCGAGATCACCTACAACCGCGATCGCATGCCCACGGAGCGCATCGCCACCGGGACGGTCCGGCTGCCGAAGCTCTGAGCGGACGCCGCCGGGGGGGGGGGAACGGCGTCCGCTCAGAAGAGAAGGGGTCAGGGGTCAGGCGGCCAGGGCGAGCGCGCGGCGGTGGCTGATCCGGTGCCCCACCCAGAACCCGATCGCGATGAGCCCGGCGAGCGCGACCCCGAGGATCCACGGGAGCATCGACGGCGCGGCGCCCGCGGTGGCGGTGGCGAGCGTGCCGGAGCCGTCGGCGATGCGCCCGTTGCCGGA
>NZ_SSDO01000431.1:0-545 GCF_004794395.1 Microbacterium sp. K41
CGACGCGCTCGGCATCGACCGCGACGCGCAGGTCAGCGCGGGTGGCGGCGACCAGCACCTCGCCGCCCAGGGCATCGGCCTCGGCGAGGGCGACGTGGCGTACAGCCTCGGCACCTCGGGCGTCGTGTTCGCGACCACGCCCGACCCGGTCGCCGACGTGACCGGGGCCGTCGACGGTGTCGCCAACGTGACCGGCGGCTACCTGCCGCTCGTCTGCACGCTCAACGCCACCAAGGTGACCGACACGATCGCGCGGCTGCTCGGCGTCGACCACCGCGAGCTCACCGACCTCGCCCTCGCCGCCCCGCTCGACCCGGAACGACCCGTGCTGGCCGCCTACCTCGACGGGGAGCGCTCGCCCCGGCTCCCGTCCGCCCGGGGCATGCTCGCCGGACTCACCACCGCGACCGGACGCGAGCAGCTCGCCCTCGCCGCGTTCGAGGGCGTCGCGCTCGGACTCGTCCGCGGGGAGCGGGCCCTCGCGGCGCTCGGCATCCCCACCACGGGCCTCACCATCGCGATCGGCGGCGGCGCCCGCTCGCCCG
>NZ_SSDO01000432.1:0-7022 GCF_004794395.1 Microbacterium sp. K41
CCCCGCGTCCGGCTCGCCCCCGTTCGCACGCGCGGCCCGGCGGTAGAGGTCGAGCCACCGGTCGAGCTCCGGCAGCACCGGGAACCACAGGAAGCCCGCGTAGTCGGCATCGCGCGCGGCGACGAGGCCGCCCGGCACGGTCACACGCCGCATCTCCCGCAGCGCCTGCACCGGATCGGCCACGTGCTGCAGCACCTGATGCGCGTGCACCACGTCGAACGTGTCGTCGGCGAAGCTCAGCGCGTGCACGTCCTCCACCGAGAAGGAGAGGTTGTCGAGGCCGCGCTGCGCCGCCAGGTCGCGCGAGAGCGACAGCGCCGACTCGTCGATCTCGGTCGCGGTGACGTGTGCGACCGCCCCGGCGAAGTCGACCGTGATGCTGCCGGGACCCGCCCCGACGTCGAGCAGTCGCGTCTGCGCGGTGAGGTGCGGGCGGAGGTACGCGGCCGAGTTGGCGATGTCGCGCACGTTGTGCGAGCGGAGGACGGATTCGTGGTGTCCGTGCGTGTACGTGGCCATGCGCCCCAGTCTGGCAGGACCGCGGGCGGGCGACGCGTCAGTGCAGTTCCGCGACCGACCGGCGGATCGCCTCGCGGTCGGGCTTCCCCGACGACAGCACCGCGAGCTCGTCGACCAGGACGAGACGCGAGGGACGGGCGTGCGCGCCGATCTCGGCCGCCACCGCCTCGCGCGCCTGCCCCAGCTGTTCCGCCTCGCTGCGCCGCAGCACCTCGCCCCGCGGCGCGACGATCACCGACGCCTCACCCCAGCGCTCGTCCGGCACCGGCACCACCACCGCCTCGTGCAGCCCCGGCACGCGCCGCACGATGCGCTCCACCCTGTCCAGCGAGATGTTGATCCCGCCCGACACGATCACGTTGTCCGCCCGGCCGTGCACGCGCACGACCCCGTCCTCCACGAGGCCGAGGTCGCCCGTGCGGTACCACCGGATGCCGTGCTCGTCGTGCAGGAAGGTGCGAGCCGTGAGCGAGCCGTCGCCCAGGTAGCCCTCCGCGAGCATGGGTCCGGCGATGCGGAGCTCGCCGTCGACCACCCGCACCGCGACCGTGTCGAGCGGCACGCCGTCGTACACGCAGCCGCCGCTGGTCTCGGTCGAGCCGTAGGTGCGCACGATCCGCACGCCCAGGTCGCCCGCGCGCTCCCTGAGCGGCTCCGGCAGCGCCTGCCCGCCCACGAGGATCGCCCGGTACGCCTGCAGTGCCGCGCGCACGGCGGTGTCCTCCGCCGCGTCGAGCAGCGTGGCGATCTGGGCGGGCACGAGCGAGGTGTACAGCTCGGGAACACCCGCCGCACCCGCCGGGCGCAGCATGGCCAGCGTCGCCTCGGCAAACGACACCGGGGAGAAGCGTCCCTCGATCTGCCGCGGCTCCGTCCCGGCGAGGAGCGAGCGCACCATGACCTGGAGTCCGGCGACGTAACCGGCCGGGAGCGCGAGCAGCCACCGCCCCTCGCCGATGCGCGCGGCCGTGGCCTCGGCGCTCGCCCGCAGCGCCTCCGCGCTCAGGGCCACGCGCTTGGGGATGCCGCTCGACCCCGAGGTCGCGATGACCGCCGCTATGCCGTCCGCCACGTGCTCCGGAGCGCCGCCCAGCATGCCGAAGCCGAGCGCCGGGCCGCCGTCGAGCGCCCGCTGGAGTGCGTCCCGCAGCTGTCCCGTGTCTTCCGCATCAGTCGGGATCAGGGCGGTCATGCGTGCCTCCGGGGGTGCTCGGTCAGTAGTGCCAGGGGAAGGAGGACCAGTCGGGCGCGCGCTTCTCCAGGAACGAGTCGCGACCCTCGACCGCTTCGTCGGTGCCATAGGCGAGACGGGTGGCCTCTCCCGCGAACACCTGCTGGCCCACCAGCCCGTCGTCGACCGCATTGAACGCGAACTTCAGCATGCGGATCGCGGTGGGCGACTTGGTGAGCACGGTACGCGCCATCTTCAGCGCCTCGCGCTCCAGCTCGGCATGCGGCACCACACGGTTCACAGCGCCCGCCTCGTACGCCCGCTGCGCGGAGTACTCCTCGGCGAGGAAGAACACCTCGCGCGCGAACTTCTGCCCGGTCTGTCGCGCCATGTACGCAGAGCCGTAGCCGGCGTCGAAGCTCCCCACGTCGGCGTCGGTCTGCTTGAACCGCGCCTCTTCGGCCGACGCGATCGTGAGGTCGCACACGACGTGCAGCGAGTGTCCTCCGCCGGCCGCCCATCCGGGCACGACCGCGATGACCACCTTCGGCATGAAGCGGATCAGGCGCTGCACCTCCAGGATGTGCAGGCGCCCGACGGCCGCGCGCGACTGCCCGTCGACCAGGGCGGTCTCGGAGTCGGAGTACTTGTAGCCGTCGCGGCCGCGGATGCGCTGGTCACCGCCGGAGCAGAACGCCCAGCCGCCGTCCTTCGGGCTCGGGCCGTTGCCGGTGAGGAGCACCGCGCCGATGCGGGCGTCCTGCCGGGCGATGTCGAGGGCGCGGTACAGCTCGTCGACCGTGTGCGGCCGGAACGCGTTGCGCACCTCGGGCCGGTCGAACGCGATGCGGGCGACACCGCCGTCGTGCGACACGTGCGCGGTGATGTCGGTGTAGTCCTCGGCGCCGGGCGCGAGCACCCATTCGGACGGGTCGAACAGGTCGGAGACGAAGGCATCGGTCACGTCTCCCAGCCTATTCCCCGCCTCCGAGCGACACGGAGTGCACCCACCCGGTCCGGGTGGGTGCACTCCGCGGGTCAGCGCCGGCGAGCCTTGCGCCAGCCGTCGACGATGTCCCAGCCGACGCCCAGTGCGATGCCGAATCCGAGCAGCACGGCGAGGATGCGGAAGATCCCGCCCTCGTCGGCGGCCTCGGCGTCACCGGCGGCGAATCCGTCGCCGCCCGCCGCGACGATGTGCGCGAGGAAGTCCGGGTTCACCAGGTCGCCGGTGAGGAGCATGGTCAGGGTCCAGGCGAGGAAGGCCACGGCGAGGACCGTGTTCACCACGGCGAGCGCGGTGCTCCACCCGCGGCGACGGTAGACGACGATCGCGAACACGGCCTCGGCGACGATGAGGAGGAACAGCACACCGATCCCCCACGGCCACAGACCGGGGTCGAGGATGGGCAGTGCCTCGCCGTCGACCACCACGAAGCCGCGGAACCGATCCCAGAGCAGGGCGCCCACCGCGAGCCCGAGGAACACGAGCGAGGCGATCAGCTCGTTGCGGCCGACGCCGTCGTCCGACGCCTCGGGCAGCTGGTCGACGTCCCACTTCATCCCGGCGTCGGTGCCCGACCGTTCCAGGATGACGAACACGAGCGTGGTCCAGAAGCAGACGTGCAGGATGGTGCCCCCGGTCGCCAGGACGGCGCTGGAGATCACCTCGCCGACGGGGGCTCCCGCGATCGTCTGTCCGAGCGCCACGCCGCCGAGCGCGCAGACCGGCACGATCATCAGCAGCAGCTTCAGCAGCCGCCACCAGGCGAGGTAGTACCGCGGGCCGATCAGGTGCAGCGGGCGGTCGGCGTATCCCGCGGCGAGGGCTCCGGGATCCCCCAGCGCCGTCAGCGCGGCGCGCTCGGCCTCCTGCGGGTCCTCCCCCGTCTCGATGCGGGCCTCGACGGCGTCGGCGATGGACGCCTCGAGCTCGGCACGCACGTCGCCCTGCGTCTCGGGCGGCAGACTGCGGATCGTCGCGCTGATGTAGCGCTCGGTGAGAGTGGCGGTCATGTCAGTTCTCCTCGGTGGTGAGGGAGGCGATCGCGGCGGTGAGCGCGCGCCATTCGTCGGTGAGGGTGTCGGCCAGGCGCATGCCGGCCTCCGAGGTGCGGTAGAACTTGCGCGGCCGTGCCTCGTCGGTGTTCCACTCGCTCGTCAGGTACTCCTGCTTCTCCAGCCGGCGGAGAAGGGGGTACAGCGTGTTCGCGTCGGTCGCGAAGCCGCGGCGCTCGAGCTCTTCCAGCAGCCCGTAGCCGTAGCCCGCCGTGCGCAGCAGCTGCAGGCAGGCCAGCACCACGGTGCCGCGGCGCAGTTCCTGCAGGTGCGTGTCGAGCGTCTCGTTCATGTCGATCACATTACTGTGCGTCACACACCATTGTCAATGGCACGTGTCGTGCGGCGCACGCTCCGGGTCGTCGGCGCGTGAATCCGTCGCCGCGCGGCCCGTGGCGCAGAATGAGGGCATGATCCCTCCGCTCGCAGAATTGCTCGACACGGCCAGGGTCGTCGCCCTCCCGATGCACACCCGGTTCCGCGGCGTCGACACCCGCGAGGCGCTGCTGTTCGAGGGGCCGGAGGGGTGGGCCGAGTTCTCGCCGTTCGTGGAGTACGACGACGCCGAGGCCGCGACGTGGCTCGCCGCCGCGATCGACTACGCCTGGCGCGCGCAACCGGCCCCCGTGCGCGATCGCATCGGCGTGAACGCGACGGTGCCCGCGGTCGAGCCCGGCCGGGTGCCGGAGGTGCTCGCCCGCTTCCTCGGGTGCCGCACCGCGAAGGTCAAGGTCGCCGAGCCGGGACAGCTGCTGGCCGATGACGTCGCCCGGGTCCGTGCCGTCCGCGAGGCCATGGGACCGGAGGGGCGCGTCCGCATCGACGCCAACGGACTGTGGAACGTGGACGAAGCCGAGCACGCGGTGCACGCCCTGGCGGAGTACGACCTGGAGTACGTCGAGCAGCCGTGCGCGACCGTGCCCGAGCTGGCCGAACTGCGCACCCGCGTGAAGTACATGGGCATCCCGGTGGCCGCCGACGAGAGCATCCGCAAGTCGGACGACCCCCTCGCCGTCGCCCGCGCCGGGGCCGCGGACATCGTCGTGATCAAGGCGCAGCCGCTGGGAGGCGTCACCCACGCGCTGCAGATCGTGACGGCAGCGGGACTCCCGGCGGTCGTGTCCAGCGCGCTCGACACCGCGGTCGGTCTGTCACAGGGCGCCGCACTGGCGGCCGCGCTGCCCTCACTCGGCTTCGACTGCGGCCTCGGCACGGGCTCCCTGTTCCTCGACGACGTGACCGACCTCCGCCCGGTCGACGGCGCGATCCCGGTCGGGCGCGTCACCCCGGACGCGGATGCACTCACGCGCCTGGCCGCGGCGGACGAGCGGCGCGAGTGGTGGCTGGCCCGCCTGGCCCGCTGCCACCACGAGCTCGCGACGCGGAACCCGGGCTAGGACTCGACGAGCAGTTCCACGAGGCGACCCAGCTCCTCGCCGCCGGAGTGGCGCAGCTCGGCGTCGTCGCGGCCGGCCATCGCTCCGCGCACGGTCATGCCCTCCCAGATGATCATGAGCATGCGCGCGGCGTCGGTCGCGGGCAGGCGCAGCCGCAGCGACCCGGCCTCGACGATGTCCTCCACGATCCGGGCGATGCTGCCGACCATCTCGCGCTCCTGCGCCAGATAGGCCTCACCGAACGCGGGATCGCGCAGCGCGCGGATGCGGATCTCGCTCATGAGCATCACGCCGAGCCGGTCGTCGCTGCCGAGCTCCATGATCTGCTGCACGAGGTCGGTCGGGTCGCACCCGTCGCCGAGCTCGCCCTCCGCGCGCATCTGCTCGACGCGCGTGCGCACGGCGGCCACGCGGGCATCGGCCACCCGCGCGGCGAGCATCAGGAACAGCTCGTCCTTGGAGTCGAAGTTGGAGTAGAACGCGCCGCGCGTGAAGCCCGCGCGCTCGCAGACCGCCTCGACCGACGCCCCCTCCAGGCCCACCTCGGCGAACACCTGCGCCGCCGCGTCGAGCAGGCGCGCCCTCGTGTTCTCACGGCTGCGCGTGGCCGTTGCCGCCATGCGTTCCCTCCCGGTGCGGTTCGCCTCGTGTTCACACCCGGCACACAGAATCGCGATGCCGGATCACCTTACGATACATCTATGTATTGGATACACCTGTGTATCCAGCTCACCCCCACCGAGGAGAACCCGTGTCCACACTCCTGTCGTCCCTCGGACGCTGGTCGTTCCGGCACCCCTGGCGCGTGCTGGTCTCCTGGCTCCTCGCCCTCGGCATCGCCGGCGCGGGTGCCGTCGTGCTCGGTGTGGGCACGGACAACACGTTCTCCATCCCCGGCACGGAGTCGCAGGCGGGCCTCGAGCAGCTCTCCCGCTCCTTCCCGCAGGTGAGCGGCACCAACGCGCAGTTCATCGTGGTCGCCGCCGACGGCGACAGCATCGACGACGACGCGTACCGCGAGCCCATCGACGACGCCGTGTCCGCCCTCGGCGATCTCGACCAGGTGCTGGCGGCGACCTCGCCGTACGACGAGATGGTCGACGGCATGATCAACGACGACGACACGGCGGCGATCGTGCGCGTGCAGTTCGACGGCGAGTCCACCGACGTGTCCGACGAGACGAAGGACGCCCTGCGCGCCGTGGTCGCTGACCTCGGCGCCGAGCTGCCCGATGGCGCCCAGACGTCGCTCGGCGGCGACCTGTTCGCGATCTCCATCCCGGGCGTCACGCTCACCGAGGCCGTGGGTCTGCTGATCGCCCTGCTCGTGCTCATCGTCACGTTCCGCTCGTTCGTGGTCGCCGGGCTGCCGCTGCTCACCGCGATCCTCGGCGTCGGCATCTCCATGGCGGGCATCTTCACCGCGACCGCGTTCGCCACCGTCTCGTCCACCACGCCGCTGCTCGCGCTCATGCTCGGGCTCGCCGTCGGCATCGACTACGCGCTCTTCATCGTCGCGCGGCATCAGGATCAGGTGCGCGACGGCGTCGACCCCGAGGAGTCCACCGCGCGCGCCGTCGGCACCGCCGGTTCCGCCGTCGTGTTCGCCGGCGTCACCGTGCTCATCGCGCTGATCGGCCTCGGGTTCGCCGGGATCCCCTTCCTCACCACGATGGGCATCGCCGCCTCGGTCGCGGTCGCGGTGGCCGTCGCGATAGCCGTGACCCTCACGCCCGCCCTGCTCGGCTTCCTCGGCCACCGCGTCGCCGGGCGCCCGAAGAAGCCCCGGGCGAACACGTCGCGGAAGACGAAGAAGGTCAGGGCGGCCACGGCCCGCGCGGCGTCGGAGGCCGCCGACGGCGCCGAGGCGCCCCCGG
>NZ_SSDO01000433.1:0-380 GCF_004794395.1 Microbacterium sp. K41
ACCGGGCTGCTGAGTGCGCTGATGGGCACGGTCGCCGTGTGCGCCGCGGCCACCCCGCTCGCGGTGGTGCTGGGAGCGCACACCCGTCCGCTGCTGGCTCTTCTCGCCGCGGTGCCGCTGGTGACCGTGTCGGTGCTCATCGCGCCCGTGCCGACGGTCGCCGCGAAAGCCCCGGCGCCGCGTGACGTGCGATCGCTCGCGGTGCTGCTGCCGTTCGCGCTCGCCCTGCCGCTCTACGTGGGGGTCGAGACCGTGCTCTCCGGCTGGTCGGCCGTGATCCCGGAGCGCGTGCTCACGCTCGAACCGGCCGCGGCCGCGCTCGGCACCTCCGCGTTCTGGGGCCTGATGGCGGCGGGCCGTTTCGGGGCAGCGGCCCTGCG
>NZ_SSDO01000434.1:0-616 GCF_004794395.1 Microbacterium sp. K41
CCGCGGGCGGCACCGGCACGGTCTCGGCGGTCGGCGACGCGACGAGCGGACGCACGCCGGGCACGACGTCGGCGTAGACCACACGGCCGATCCGTGCCGTCACGGTGTGCGGCAGCCGCACCCGCATCGGCGCATACGTCATGAGGCCGTCGCCCACGATCGTGAGACGCGCGTCGGGGAACAGCCCGAACAGCGTCCGCGCCGGAGCGACCTGCGGGCTCTGCACGCACAGCTCCAGGTCGCGGGGGTCGATGCCCCAGGCCCGGGCGATCAGCCGACCGAGCACGGGCAGTTCGCCCTCCGGGGGCTCCCACGCGCTGGGGTGCAGCGGGCCGAGGAGGTCTCCCAGCGGCTCAATGCGGTCGAACCGGGCGCGCAGCCGACTCAGGGCCGGGTCGGCGTCGATGCCGACCGCGAGCTCGGGCACGCGCGACGAGGTGAACGGCACCAGCACCTGCTCGGGGCGCGCGGCGGTCGGCCCATCGAGGAGGCCGCTGTCGATCGCGGCGACGGCGGTCGCGAGACCGTAGGCGCTGTGCAGCGCGAAGACCCGCGTCACGGCGTGTGCCCCGCACGTCGGAGTGTGCGCGCGAGCACGCGGCGCCGGGGCGCGTCG
>NZ_SSDO01000435.1:0-2150 GCF_004794395.1 Microbacterium sp. K41
CGGGTCTGGCTGGAGCACGACGCACGCGCGGAGCCGGCCGCCGCGGCGCTGGGCATCCACCGGCACACCCTGCGCTCGCGGGTCGCGCAGGCCGGCGCCATGCTGGGCGTGGATCTGGCGTCGTTCCCCGCCCGCGCCGAGCTCTGGGCGCTGCTGCAGACCGCGCGCGACTGATCCGCGCCCCGCCCCTGCACCGGCTCAGGCCCGCGCAGCCTCATCCCGCGCGGCCCCATCCCCTCCCCGAGTGCGCGGCTTGCTGCCGACCGCCCCGCCTGTTCACACGGAGAAACCGTGCCCTCGGCGCGAGGCCGGGCGTCCGGTGCGCGCCCGCCGCACCGTCGCGAGGAGGGCCCCGGCACGCTCGATGTCGGCGGCGGTCTGGGCTACGAGGGCCGCGACGGTGTCGAAGCAGAGCGTCGGGCGCAGCAGCGAGAGCAGCTCGACCCGGAGACGGTGCCCGTACAGGTCGAGGTCCGTGTCGTGCAGGTGCACCTCCACCCGGCGCTCCCGGCTGCCGTGGAAGGTCGGGTTGGCACCCACGCTCACGGTCGCGGGCATCCCCTCCTGCTCGTCGTCGATCCAGGCCAGCGCGGCGTAGATGCCGTCGGCGGGGAGACCGGGGCCGTCGAGGGCGAGGTTGGCGGTCGGGAACCCGAGGTCGCGTCCTCGACCGTCGCCGGGGACGACCACTCCGGCGATCTCGCGGACGGGTGCGCTCACACGCCTGCGGCGGGAGAGATCGCGCGGTAGCGGCTCTGGTGGAACACGAGCGGCTCGACGTCGTCGAAGAGCGTCACGTCCTGGATCTCGTACAGAGCGATCTCGTGATCGCCACCGTCGAACGTGCTGTGCAGACGGCAGGTGAGCCAGAGCGCGGCGTCGGCCACCAGCACGGCCCCGCCGTCGGTGCGGTGCCAGGCGTGACCCCCGAACCGGTCCCCCTCCCGCGCGGACAGGGAGCGGCTGAGCGGTTCGTGGTGTGCCGCGAGGACGCTCATCCCCAGTTCCGGGACGGCACGCAGCACCGGCCAGGTCTTCGAGGTGCGGGCGGCGCTGACCGCGACGAGGGCGGGCTCCAGGGAGATCGAGGTGAAGGAGTTGACCGCCATCCCGACGGCGCGATCGTCCACGACGGCCGCGAGGGCGACCACCCCCGTGGGATAGACCGAGAAGGCACGACGGAGCGCACGGTCACGCGGCAGGGCATCGGTCACGGCAGTGGTCATCACGAGTCCTTTCGATAGTCAACTTTGACTAAGGCGACTATAGACAAATTTGACCACTCAAACAACCGGGAGCGCGCATCCCAGCCGTTAGCATGAACGACATGTCGACCACCCGTCTCGTCGTCCTCGGCGCCGTGAAGCAGTTCCAGCCGGTACACGGCTACTTCCTCCGGCGAGAACTGATGACCTGGCACGTCGACGAGTGGGCGCACATCCAGCCCGGCTCGATCTACAACGCCCTCCGGGCCCTGGAGGTCGACGGGTACATCACGGAGAGCGGCACCGAGGCCGAGGGCAAGCGCCCCGCCCGCACCACGTATCGCATCACCCCCTCGGGCGAGGTCGAGCTGCAGCGGATGCTGCGCGAGAACCTCTGGAACGTGGCGGCCTTCGACACCCAGGCGATCATGACCGTCGCCTCGTTCATGTTCGTGCTGAGCCGCCAGGAGGTCATCGCGGGCCTGGAGCACCGCCTCATCAAGAGCGACGCGATCATCACGCAGAACGGCTTCGATGTGCAGGACACCCTGCGCTCCGAGACCACGCCGAAGTACGTGCGCGAGATCTTCGACCTCTCCACCGCCCGGCTCACCGCCGAGAAGCAGTGGCTGCTCGACCTGCTGGAACGGCTGCGGGCCGGCGAGTACGCCTTCGCGGGCGAGACGGCCGAGGACACGATGCCGGAGCGGGAGGCGGCGGCCGCCACGACGAAGAGCCCCGCCAAGACGGCGACGAAGAGCACCGCAACGACGGCGAAGAAGAGCCCCGCGAAGACGGCGACGAAGAGCACCGCGAAGGACTGACCGCACCCCGCGCCGCCCCTCCGGACCGGCCTCAGCGCGTCGCCGTCAGCTCCGCCAGCGCCTCGGGCGTGAGCGCCGGAGTGGTCGCTCCCCGGTGCAGCGCCACGATCGCCCCCGCGGC
>NZ_SSDO01000436.1:0-12568 GCF_004794395.1 Microbacterium sp. K41
CTTCGGCTATGCGGTGAGCGACGAGCGGCGCGGCACGTCGAACAGCGCGTCGTCGCTCACCGCATAGCCGAAGCCGGGCGCGAAGCCCGAGAACGCGACCCGCCAGTCGGCCGCGAGGTGACGCGCGACGAGCTCTTCCGCCGACACCCCGAGCAGCGTCGCCGTCTCGTCGAGGTCTTCCCCGTCGTAGCGCACCGGCACCTCGACCTCGCCCGCATCGGGGAGCTCGGCGGCGTCGACCTCGGTCGCGGCGAGCACCCCGGCGAGCGCGGCGGCCGTGGTGCGCAGCGGGTCGTAGCGCACCAGCACCGTGCGCGCGCCGGGGATGCGCTCGACCACGCCGGGCACGCCGTCCCACGCGAGGTTGAGCCGCATGGCCTGTTCGAGGTCGTCCGCCTCGACCAGGAGCGCGCCGTCGGAGGCCGTGAGGATGCGCATCAGACCCGGTACTCCGCATCGGGCACGTCGGTCACGAACATGTACCCGGGGGCGTGCGTCACGGCGAACGGCGGCTTCGACGCCATGATCGCCGCCTGCGGGGTCACGCCGCAGGCCCAGAACACGGGGATCTCGCCGTCGCGCAGCTCGGGGGCGTCGCCGAAGTCCGGGGTCGACAGGTCGGTGATGCCCAGCGAGGCCGGGTCGCCGATGTGCACGGGTGCGCCGTGCACGGCCGGCGTGCGGGCGGAGATCTGCACGGCGTCGGCCACGCGGTCCGCGGGGATCGGGCGCATCGACACGACCATCTCGCCGCGCAGCCGTCCGGCCGGCGCGCAGTCCACGGCCGTGCGGTACATCGGCACGTTGCGCCCGAGCTCCTGGTGACGGATGGGGATGCCCGCCTCGACGAGACCGGTCTCGAACGTGAAGCTGCAGCCGATGAGGAACGCGACGAGGTCGGGCTGCTCGGCCCACGCGGCCGTCGCGTCGGTCACCTCCTCCGCGAGCTCGCCGTCGCGCCAGATGCGGTAACGGCCGATGTCGGTGCGGATGTCGCTGCCCGGCGCCAGCCGTGACTCCACCTGGCCCTGCTCGATCACCTCGAGCACGGGGCAGGGCTTCGGGTTGCGCTGCGCGTACAGCAGCGTCTCGAACGCCCAGTCGGCAGGCACGGCGATGAGGTTCGCCTGCGTCAGTCCCGGCGCGACGCCGCTGGTGGGCGCGGAGTGTCCCGCCCGGTGCGCGGCGCGGGCGGCGCGCGCAGCGGTGAGCTGGTCGGTGGTGGCGAGCACGGACATGTCAGACTCCGGCGAACGGGGCGATCGTGATGCCCTCGGCCTGCAGCAGGCGCTTCGTCTCGGCGGCCATCGCGACCGAGCCGGGGCTGTCGCCGTGCACGCAGATGGACTGGGCGGACACCGCGACGTCGGTGCCGTCGATCGCCCGGATCACGCCCTCGGCGGCGAGGCGCACCATGCGCTCGGCGACCGCGGTCGGGTCGTGCAGCACGGCGCCCTCCTCGGTGCGCGACACGAGCTGTCCGTCCGGCTGGTAGGCGCGGTCGGCGAAGGCCTCGGCGGCCACCGCGAGCCCCGCCCGCTGCGCGACGTCGAGCACCACGCCTCCCGCGAGCCCGAGCAGCACGAGCGAGGGGTCGACCGCACGGATCGCCGCCACCACGTCTTTCGACTGCCGCTCGTCGCGGGCGATGGTGTTGTAGAGCGCGCCGTGGGGTTTGACGTACGAGACCCGACCGCCCACCGCGGCCGCGAGCCCCAGGAGTGCGCCGAGCTGGTACTCGACGTGCGCCTGGAGCGTCGCGGAGTCGATGTCGACCTTCGTGCGCCCGAAGTTCTCGTAGTCGCGGTAGCCGGGGTGCGCGCCGATCACGACGCCTCCCGCCACGGCCGCAGCGAGCGTCTCGCGGATGCCCTCGGGGCTGCCGGCGTGGAAACCGCACGACACGTTCGCACTCGTGACGATGCGCAGCATGCTGGCGTCGTCGCTGACGATCCGGTCGGGGACGTTCTCGCCGAGGTCCGAGTTCAGGTCGATGGTCGCCATGTCGTCACGCTCCGATTCCGAGGAAGGCGAAGATGGGGCCGATCGAGACGGCACCCATGTACCAGGTGAGGGCGGTCACGACGGTACCCGCGATCAGCAGCCACATCGGGTACTTCCGGTCGCCGAGCAGGTCGCGCCGGAACCAGCCGATGTACATGAACACCGTGAGGCCGATCGGCAGGATCAGGCCGTTGAAGCCGCCGACGAACACGAGGATCGCCGCGGGGGCCGTGCCGATCGCGAGGTAGACCCCGAGCGAGACGACGATGAAGGCGACGGTCGCGAGCTGCAGGGGCCAGCCGCCGTGCAGCTTCGCGGTGAACGTCGACAGGAACGTGGCCGAGGTGTAGGCGGCGCCGATCACGGAGCTGATCGCGGCGGCCCAGAAGATCGCGCCGAAGATGCGCAGACCCGCGTCGCCCAGCACGGCGCCGAACGCCTGCCCGGCCGGGTTCGCGGCCTGCGACGAGAGGTCGAGTGCCACACCGGAGGCGACGACCCCGAGGATGGCGAGGAACAGCACGTACCGCATGATGCCGGTGACGAGGATGCCGTTGGCCGCGGCGCGCATGACGGGCTTCGCGTACTGCGGGCCGACGTGGCCGGAGTCGAGGTAGCGGTGCGCGCCGGAGTAGGTGATGTAGCCGCCGACGGTGCCGCCGACGATGGTGGTGATGGTGGCGAAGTTGAGCTGGTCGGGCACGAACGTCTGCCGCAGCGCGTCGCCGATGGGCGGCTGGGCGATCAGGGCGACGACCACGGTCATCACGATCATGCCGATGCCGAGGACGATGAGCACGACGTCCATCACCCTGCCGGCCTTCTTCACCAGGAAGATGATGATCGCGAGCGCCGCGGTGAGTGCGCCGCCGATCTTCGCGTCGATGCCGAGCAGGGCGTTGAGACCGAGGCCACCCCCGGCGATGTTGCCGATGTTGAACGCGAGGCCGCCGATCACCACGAGCACGGCGATGACGTGCCCGGAGAACGGGATGGCGCTGTTGGCGAGCTCGCCGGCGCGCTTGCCCGAGGAGGTGATCATGCGCCAGATGTTCAGCTGCACCGCGATGTCGACCAGGATCGACACCAGGATCGCGAACGCGAACGCGGCCCCCATCTGCGCCGTGAAGGTGGCGGTCTGCGTGATGAAGCCGGGCCCGATGGCGCTCGTGGCCATGAGGAAGATGGCGCCGATGACGGCACTGCGTCCCGCGCGCTTCTTCGCGTGGGCGGCGCGGGCCTCGTCCTCCGGGGAGAGGGCGGCGGTGGACTGCTCGGACATAGGGGGGTCCCATCGTCGTTGGTGGGTGTCGGATCGAAACCCAGTGTAGAACGGACAGACACCGATTGTTCAACAATCATGTTTCCGTCGTGCTACAGCGCGATTGCCGTCGTGTGATTCCCGCCGAGACCCGATCCCGGCCCGCCGCCCGCCCCGCACCTACGATGAAGGCATGAACCAGCAGGGCCCGCTCGCCGACGTGCTCCGTCAGCTCATCATCGACGGCGACGTCGCCCCCGGCTCCCGCCTGTCGGAGTCCGCCCTCGCCGAGCGCTTCGACGTGTCGCGCAACACGCTCCGCGAGGCGTTCCGGGTGCTCGCGGAGCAGGGCCTGGTCGAGCACGTCCCGCACCGTGGGGTCTCCGTGGCTTCCCCGTCGATCGCCGACGTGATCGACATCTATCGCGCCCGCCGCATCATCGAGTGCACGGCCCTGCGCCAGTCCGAGCCGGAGCACCCCGCCGTGCAGCGCATGAGGGAGGCGGTCGCGGCCGCCGAGGCCGCCGTGGCCGGCGTCTCCCGCGACGACGCCGCCGCGTGGCGCACGGTCGGCAGCGCGAACATGGCGTTCCACGTGGCGCTGGTCGACCTCGCCGACAGTCCGCGCCTGGCTCGCACGTACCGCAACGTCGCGGCCGAGCTGCGTCTGGCCTTCTTGAAGATCGACGACCCGCGGGCGCTGCACGAGCCGTTCGTGCGCAAGAACCGCGCCGTGCTCGACACCTTCCTCAGCAGGGGCGCCGAGGCGGGCGCCGCCGAGCTCGAGCGCTACCTGGTGCAGTCCGAACGGGTGGTGCTCGGCGCGTTCGCGCGCATGCACCTGGACTGACGCACCGGGCACCGAGGTCAGGCGTTCGGGTCGGGCCGGAGCGCCCAGGTGGCCCGGGGCCGGGGCTCGCCGGTCCGCGGCGGCACGTCGAGGGGCATCGGGGCCGCCGGTTCCGGCAGTCCGTAGCGCCGGTGCAGCCAGCGCCGCGCCTCCTCCAGCGGATACGTGTCTCCGAAGACGCAGTACTTCACGAACACGCCCTCGAGGGTGCTGCGGAGCATGACCTCCTCCAGCGCGGGGTCGTCGGCTCCGCGCGCGCGGAACACCTCGCGCACAGCGTCCTCCGCCGCGGTCGCCGCCTCGGCGTGACGCTGCTCCGATTCCGCGAAGAGCCGGTGCGTGGAGGGCTGCTGCTGCATCGCGAGCACGGCGCGCTGGAGCGGCATCGCGAACGCGGTGGCCATGAGGGCGCCGTCGATGATCGCGGCCAGCATCTCGTCGGGGGTGCCGTCCACCCGCGCGAGCCCGAGCACGGTCTCGAACCAGCGGTCGATCACCGCGGCGACCAGCTGCTCCTTGCCGCCGAAGTGGTAGTTGACCAGGCCCTGGGCGACGCCGGCTCGCGAGGTGATCTGGGCGATGCTGGCACCGGCGACTCCGCGCTCGCTGAAGACCGCGATCGCCGCCTGCAGGATGTTCTCGCGGGCGCGCTCGCGCGCCTGGCGGTTCTGCTCGTCGGTTCGGGCCATGCGGCGACCACCTCCCGGGGTCACAAGAATATCGCCGCTCCGTGTAGCGTGTATGTTGAACGTCTGTTCAGTTCATGCGTTCGCGGGGTTCGCCCCCACCCGACGCACGGGTGCATCCCTGGCCATGAGGGGGCGTCAGGGCCGCACCCGTGCGCGCGTCAGGCCGAGCCGCGCACCACGAGCTCGGTGGGCAGGATCGTCGTCTGCGGCGGGTCCTCGCCTGCCAGCCGCGACAGCAGCACGCGGGCCATAGTCTCGCCCTGCGCATACATCGGCTGGCGCACCGTGGTGAGGGCCGGATCGGTGCTGACCGCCACCGAGGAGTCGTCGAAGCCGACCAGGGCGATGTCCTCCGGCACCCGCACCCCCGCCGCGCGCAGCGCCGTGAGCGCTCCGCGTGCCATCAGGTCGCTCGCCACGAAGATCGCGTCGGGACGACCGGACGCGAGCAGCCGACGAGCCGCCTCCGCACCACTCGCCTCGCTGTAGTCGCCCTCCTCCTCGGCGCACGGCGCGAGACCCGCATCCGCGAGCGCATCCCGGAAGCCCTGCACGCGGTCGGTCGAGGAGATCATCGACAGCGGACCGGAGATCGTGGCGATCCTGGAGCGCCCGATGTCGATGAGCCGCTGCGTGGCCACGCGCGCCCCGGCCACGTTGTCGACATCGACCACGTAGTCGCCCGCGCTGCGGCGAACCGGCCGCCCGCCGAACACGACCGGGACCGCATCGGCGATCCGGTCAACGAAGCCGTCGCTCGCATGGTGCGACACGATGAGGGCGCCGTCGACGCCACCGTTGCGCACGAAGCTCGTCATCTTGTCGCCGGGGTCGTCGCTCGCGATCAACAGGTTGAGCAGGTAGTCGGAGCTGCCGAGCGCCCCGGTGATCCCGGCGACGATGGCCGCGAAGAACGGGTCGCCGAAGAACCGCGTCGTGTCTTCCGGCACGATCAGCGCGATCGCGTGCGTCTGCCGAGAGGCGAGAGAGCGGGCCGCCCGGTTGGGCACGTAGTTGAGGTCGTCGATCGCGGCGCGCACGGCCGCGAGGGCCTCGGGGCTCACCGCCGTCGAGCCGTTCACGACCCGCGACACGGTCGAGCGGGAGACACCCGCCGCGGCCGCGACCTCTTCGATGGTCGCCCTGGGCGACATCACCGCACGCTCTCTTCCATGGCCCTATTGTCGACCACGCGATGCCCCGCCGGAGACCACGGATCGCCGGGCGACGCCGCGCCGCCCGCCCCGATCAGGCCCTGGCCGGCTCACCGGGGACGGGCGCCAGCTCCCTGGCCGCGATGATGCGACGGTACTCGTGCGCCGAGTCCTTCAGCGTGCGCTCCTGGGTGTCGTAGTCGACGCGCACGATGCCGAACCTCTTGTCGTAGCCCCACGCCCACTCGAAGTTGTCGAACAGCGACCAGTAGAAGTAGCCGCGCACATCCACGCCCGCCTCGACCGCATCGAGCACGGCGTTCAGGTGCAGGCGCAGGAACTCGGTGCGGTCGGCATCGTGCACGCGCGTCTCACCGTCCTCCACCACGGGCTCGTCGTCGTAGGCGGCGCCGTTCTCCGTGACGTACAGCACGACCCCGGCGGGCTCGGCGTACTCGGCCCACACGCGCTGCAGCAGTCGCGTGAGCCCCTCCGGCTGCACCTCCCAGTGCTGCGCCGTGCGGGGCAGCCCGCGCTCGACCGCGTGGATGCCGTCGCTCGACGGATACGGGCTGCGCGTGGGTCGGGAGGTCGCCGGGCCGCCCTCCTCGGCGGTCGCGGTCGTCGCGGGCGCCGTGCCGGAGACGAGGTCGCCGTGGTAGTAGTTCACGCCCTGCGTGTCGATGGGCTGCGCGATGGTCTCGAGGTCGCCGTCGTGCACCGCTGCCTCGAACCGCGCGACCGCCTCGGGGTCGACCGCGCGGATGTCCTCGACGACGTCCGCCGGGTAGGAGCCGCGGTAGATCGGGTCGAGGAACCAGCGGTTGAACTGCCCGTCCAGGCGCCGGGCGGCATCCACGTCGGCGGGGTTCTGCGGGTCGGCGGGGTCGGCGACGGTGTGGTTGAGCGTGATGCCGAGGTTGAGCGACGAGTCGCGCCCGCGCAGCTCCTTCACCGTGGCGCCGTGGGCGAGCAGCAGATGGTGCGACGCGAGCAGCCCCTCCGCGATGCTGGTGTGCCCCGGCGCGTGCTCGCCGCCCGTATAGGAGAGGAACGACGAGCACCACGGCTCGTTCAGCGTCGTCCACACGTTCACGCGGTCGCCCAGCGCGTCGTGCACGGTGCCCGCGTAGTCCAGGAAGCGGTCGACGACGTCGCGGTTCGTCCATCCCCCGCTCTCCTGCAGGGCCTGCGGCAGGTCCCAGTGGTACAGCGTGAGCCAGGGCAGGATGTCGGCCGCGAGCAGCTCGTCGACCAGGCGGCTGTAGAAGTCGACGCCCGCGCGGTTCACGGCCCCGCCGTCGGGCCGCACGCGCGACCACGACGTGGAGAACCGGTACGTCTGCAACCCGAGGTCCTTCATGAGCGCGACGTCCTGCGGGTACCGGTGGTAGTGGTCGCACGCCACATCCCCGTTGTCGCCGCCGACCACCGCGCCGGGCTCGCGCGCGAACGCATCCCAGATGGAGGCGGTGCGCCCGTCTTCGAAGGCGGCACCCTCGATCTGGTAGGCCGCCGTCGCCGCGCCGAAGAGGAAGTCCGAGGGGAAGGCACGCGTCATAGGGGTCATCCTTTCACCGCGCCCGCCATGATGCCACTGACCAGCTGCCGTCCCGCCGCCACGAAGAGCACGAGGAGCGGGAGGGTCGCGAGCACCGCACCGGCGAGCACGATCGAGTAGTCGATGTAGTAGCCCGACTGCAGCTGGCTGAGGGCCGTCTGCAGCGTGGGGTTCTGAGGGGAAAGCACGATCAGGGGCCACAGGTAGTCGGTCCACGCGGTCATGAACGTGAACAGGCCGAGGATCGCCATGGCCGGACGGGCGGCGGGCACCCCGACCGTCAGGAACGTGCGGAACTGTCCGGCGCCGTCCATGCGGGCCGCCTCGATGAGCTCGTCCGGGATCACGTCCACCAGGTACTGCCGCATGAAGAACACCCCGAACGCGGTCACCAGGGTCGGCACGATCACCGCGCCGATGGATCCGGTCCACCCGAGCTCGCGCATCAGCATGAACAGGGGGATGATGCCGAGCTGCGTCGGGATCGCCATGGTCGCGATCACGAACACCATCAGCCCGTCGCGTCCCCGGAACCGCAGCTTCGCGAAGGCGTAGCCGGCGAGGGTGGAGAAGGTGACGACCGAGAGCGTGATGATCGAGGAGATCAGGACCGAGTTGCCCAGTGCGAGCCAGAACGGGATCGCGTCGAACACCTTGGCCGCGTTCGCGAGGAAGTTCCCGCCCGGGATCAGCGGCAGCGTCTCCCCCCTGGTCGCGTTGGTGCCGCTGGCGACCACGAACGACCACCACAGGGGGTAGGCGCTGCCGAGCACGAAGGCCGCGAGCAGCCCGTAGGTGAGGAATCCCGGGCGGCTGCCGATGCCGGCGGTGCCGGATGCGGCGCCCCGACGGCGGCGGATGCGCTCCGGGACGCTGAGGGCCTGCGTGGCGGTCATCGCGCCTCCTCCTTGCTGGTGCGGGCGCGACGGCGGGCCGCGCGGTTCTTCGGGGCGTCGCCGGTGGAGATGCGCCGCGAGACGAGGAAGTTGATCAGGCCGATGCCCACGATGAGCAGGAACAGCAGGATCGCGACCGCGGAAGCCTCACCCAGGTTGCGCCGGAAGAAGGCCAGCTCCCACAGGAAGAGCACCGTGGTCTGGAACTGCCGGTCGCTGCCGCCGATGCCGCCCGCGGTGGAGACGTCGAACAGCCGCGGTTCCGCGAAGATCTGCAGGCCGCCGATCGTGGCCGTGATGATCACGAAGATGAGGGTGGGGCGGATGGTCGGGATCGTGATGGAGAAGAAGCGCCGCGCAGATCCGGCGCCGTCGAGCGCGGCCGACTCGTACAGGTCCCGCGGCACGGCCTGCATCGCGGCGAGGAGGATGAGGGCGTTGTAACCGGTCCACCGGAAGTTCACCATCACCGCGATCGCGATGTGCGACAGGACCGTGTCGTGCTTCCACTGCTGATCCGCGATGCCGATCAGGTTCAGCAGGTTGTTGGCCAGGCCGTCCGCCTCGTTGAAGATGCTCGAGAAGATGATGGCCACCGCGACCGGGGTCACCACGAACGGGATGAGCACGCTCATGCGCCAGAACGTCGGGGCGCGCAGACCGCGGTCCAGCAGGTAGGCGATCAGCAGGGCGACCGCGAGCTGCGGGATCGCGGAGAGCAGGAAGATGCTGAGCGTGTTGCGGATCGAGTTCCAGAACATGCCGTCGCCGAGGATCTCGACGAAGTTGCCGAGCCCGACGAAGTCGCCCTCCCCCTTCAGCAGATCCCACTCGTGCACCGCGACCCACACCGTATAGAGGAGGGGGAACAGGCCCACCAGCCCGAACAGCAGGAAGAACGGCGAGATGTAGAAGTACGGCGACGCGTTCTGGTCGAAGCGGGAGAGGCGGTGCCGCCAGGGCCGCTTCGCACCGGTGTCGGCGGGCGGACGCTGCGACGACGCGGGCACCGTGTCGGGGCGGTCGTGCGTGAGTGTCATGGGGTGTCCTCGTTCGGTGGGGGCGCCCTTCGTCTCGCTCGGCTCGCTCAGGAACCGGAGGCACCGGTTCCTGAGCGAGGAGCGCCGGCGACGAGACGAAGGACGCCCCGAGTGATCAGCCGACCAGCTCGTTCAGCAGGCCGATGGCCTGGTCCCACGCGCCCTGGGTGTCGGTCTCGCCGCGGTCGAGGCTGCTGAGCGCCGGACCGAACACGTTCTCCTGGATCACGGAGTCATCGGCGCCCTTGAACTGCGCGACGACGCCCTTGGCACGCTCGGCGAGGATCGCCCCGGTCGGCGCGTCGTTGAAGAACGCGTTGGGGGTGGCGTCTGCGGCGAGGGTCTCCTGCGCCTTCACGGTCGAGGGGAAGTTGCCCGCGGCGGCGGACTGCTTCACCTGCTGCTCGGGCTGCGTGAGCCAGTCGGCGAGCTCGGCCGCCGCCTCCTTGTGCTGCGAGGTCTCCGGGATGGAGAGGAACGCACCACCCCAGTTGGCCGCGCCACCGGGGAACACGTCGGCGAAGTCCCAGCCGGTCGAGGCGTCGCCGCCGCCGGCCTCGATCTGCCCCTGCACCACGCCGAGCATCCAGCCCGGGCACACGAACGTCGCGAAGGTGCCGTCGACGAACGACTTGCCGCCGTTCCAATCCCACGCGGTCTGCGCGGCGGACTGGCCGCCTTCGGTCGCGGCGCCCAGCAGCTCGAAGCGCTTCTTCAGCTCGTCGTTGCCCTCCACGTTGAGCTCGCCGTCGGCGGTGTAGTAGCCCTCGTCGAGTTGGTTGACCATGGCGTTCCACACGAAGCCGGAGTGGTCGTACCAGGCCTTGCCGGTCTTGGCCGTGTAGTCGGCGCCCACCTGGAAGTAGTTGTCCCAGTCGCCGTTCAGCAGCTCGGCGACGGACTCGCGGTCGCTGGGCAGACCGGCGGCCTCGAA
This sequence comes from Microbacterium sp. K41, assembly GCF_004794395.1. Classification (NCBI taxonomy): domain Bacteria; kingdom Bacillati; phylum Actinomycetota; class Actinomycetes; order Micrococcales; family Microbacteriaceae; genus Microbacterium; species Microbacterium sp. K41. The sequence goes on from NZ_SSDO01000436.1 coordinate 10,390, forward strand.
CGCGGCACCGTTGTAGCAGATGCCGCTCGGGCCGATGTCGGTGCCGTAGCCGATGACGCGGCCCTCGGCGTCGGTGGCCTGGCCGTACTTCCAGTCGACCCAGTCGTCCTTGCGGTCCTCGATGCCGTAGTCGCGCAGGTCGACGAACGTGTCGGACACGTCCATGATCGCGCCGAGCCAGCCCTCCTCGATCGCCACGATGTCGCTGAGGCCGGAGCCGGCGGCGATCTTGGTGAACGCGTCGGTGCGGGCGTTGCCGCCGGTGTCGATGTTGGTGGCCTCGATCTTCACGTTCGGGTGCGCCTTCTCGTACTCGTCGTAGAGGTCGTCGTAGCCGAAGGTGCCGAACGTGGTGACGGTCAGCGTGATCTCCTCGTCGGCGCTGCCGGCGTCACCGCCGCCGTTGCCGCCGGAGCAGCCGGCGAGGGCGAGGGCGGCGACGGATGCCAGGGCGACGGGCGCCAGGATCCGGGTGCGGGCACGTGTGTTCACAGTTCACTCCTTTGTGGGTGGTCGTGCGGTGTGGTGCATCGGGATGGCATGGGAGCGCTCCCACGGCCATGGTCTGCAACCATATGGGAGCGCTCCCACGGTGTCAAGCGCGGAAGCACCCGGGAAGGCGGCGTACCCTTGACCGGTGCCCGAAGCCACGCTCTCCCCTGCCCTCATCCGCGCCGAGTCGCTCATCCGCAGCATCCCCGACTACCCCGAGCCCGGGATCGTCTTCCGCGACATCACCCCCCTCCTGGCCGACGCCGAGGCGCTGAGGGTCACGACCGAGGCGATCATCGAGCCCTTCGCCGGGCAGTTCGACGTGGTCGCGGGCATCGAGGCGCGCGGCTTCATCCTCGCCGGCGCCGCCGCCATCGCCGCCGGGGTCGGGCTCATCCCCATCCGCAAGGCCGGCAAGCTCCCCCGTCCCGCCGCCTCGGTGGACTACGCCCTGGAGTACGGCACCGCCACGATCGAGATGCACGACGACCTCCCGGCGGGCTCCCGCGTGCTGCTCATCGACGACGTGCTCGCCACCGGAGGCACCCTCGCCGCGGGCCGACAGCTCGTCGAGCGTCTGGGCAGCCACGTCGCCGGGATCTCCGTGCTGTTCGAGATCGACGGCCTCGGCGGCCGCGACGCGATCGGCGACCTGCACACCGTCTTCCACTCCGCCTGACCCCGCGGGGAGCGCCGGTGCGAGGGCAGTAGACTGGGGGCGCCCGTCCGCCCGCGACTCCTGGAGCCGTCATGCCCACCATCGTCGTCGACGTCATGCCCAAGCCCGAACTGCTCGACCCCCAGGGGAAGGCCGTCTCCGGCGCTTTCGCCCGCCTGGGCGTGGACGGCTTCACCGACGTGCGCATCGGCAAGCGCTTCGAGCTCACCGTCGATGGCGAGGTCACCGAAGAGGTGCTCGCCGAGGCGAAGCGCCTCGCCGACGAGGTGCTCTCCAACGCCGTGATCGAAGACGTCGTCGGCATCGAGGTGGCCGAGTGACCACGCGCATCGGGGTCGTCACCTTCCCCGGCTCGCTCGACGACGTCGACGCACAGCGCGCCGTCCGCCTCGCGGGCGCCGAACCCGTCGCCCTGTGGCACGGCGCACACGACCTCGAGGGCGTCGACGCCCTCGTGCTGCCGGGCGGTTTCAGCTACGGCGACTACCTGCGCGCCGGGGCCATCGCCGCCCTCTCCCCGATCATGACCGAGGTCAAGGAGGCCGCCGCGAAGGGCCTGCCCGTGCTCGGCATCTGCAACGGCTTCCAGATGCTGGTCGAGGCGCACCTGCTGCCCGGCGGACTGATCCGCAACAACCACCAGCACTTCGTGCGCCGCGACCAGCGCCTCACGGTCGAGAACGCCGACACCGCGTGGACGAACGCCTTCCGCACCGGCCAGGAGATCGTCATCCCGCTGAAGAACGCCGACGGCGGCTACATCGCCGACGAGCAGACGCTCGACCGCATCGAGGGCGAGGGCCTGGTGGCGTTCCGCTATGCGGGCGTGAACCCGAACGGCTCGCTGCGCGACATCGCCGGGCTCACCAACGAGGCGGGCAACGTCGTGGGGCTCATGCCGCACCCCGAGCACGCCACCGAGCCGGGCTTCGGCCCCGACACGACCGCGGCCATGCGCAGCGGCGTCGACGGCCTGGGCTTCTTCGCGAGCGCGATCGCCGCGGTCGC
>NZ_SSDO01000437.1:0-11302 GCF_004794395.1 Microbacterium sp. K41
GCTCGCCGCGCACGACGTGCTCGCGGCGGGGCTGCCGTCGACGCTGCTCGTGGCGCCCGACGTGACCGAGGCCAGACACCTCATGCCGGGCGACGACGACCCCAGCGTGATCGAGCTGCGGCAGGGCGGTGGCTTCGCGCGCACGGTGGGGGTGGACTCCGCGCTCGCCGGGTTCGTCGGCGCGTGCGACGGGGAGCTCACGGTGGCGCAGATCGTCGGCGCGCTGGCTGACCTGTTCGACGTGCCGCTGGCGGACCTGTGGGCCGACCTGGAGCCGAAGATCCGCTCCCTCGTGCGGGACGGCTTCCTGACACCGGGGGAATAGACGCGGCATCCATGCGTTCGAATACATCATGAAGGCTTTCGGATTCCTCTCCTTCGGGCACTACGCAGACGTGCCCGGCTCGGCGACCCGCACCGCGGGCGACATGCTGAAGCAGACGATCGAGATCGCGGAGGGGGCCGACGAGCTGGGCGTGAACGGCGCGTACGTGCGCGTGCACCACTGGGCGCGCCAGGCCGCCTCGCCCATGCCGCTGCTGACCGCGATGGCCGCGCGCACCGAGCGCATCGAGGTCGGCACCGGCGTGATCGACATGCGCTACGAGAACCCCTTCCAGTTCGCGGAGGAGGCCGCCGCGCTCGACCTCATCGCCGACGGCCGCATCGCCCTCGGCGTGAGCCGTGGTTCACCCGAGACCGCGCTGCGCGGCTACGAGACGTTCGGCTTCCGCGACACCGAGGACCCGGAGCGCGGCAGTGTGCTGGCGCGCGAGAAGTTCGAGATCTTCCTGCGCGCCATCGACGGGGAGCGCCTCGCCCCTGGCGACCCGCGCATGGTGGGTGCCGGGCAGTACCTGGCCATCGAGCCGCAGTCGCCCACCCTCCGCGACCACATCTGGTGGGGCTCCGGCTCGCGCGCCACGGCTGAGGAGACCGGACGCCAGGGCCTCAACATGATGAGCTCGACCCTCGTGACCGAGGCCACGGGACAGCCGTTCCACGAGCTGCAGCGCGAGCAGATCGACCTGTTCCGCGCCGCGTACAAGGAGGCCGGGCACACCGGGACCCCGCGGGTGTCGGTGAGCCGCAGCGTCTTCCCGCTGATCTCCGACATGGATCGCGCCTACTTCGGGCTGCGCAGCGAGGAGAACGGCGACCAGATCGGCGTGATCGACGGGTTCCGCTCCACGTTCGGCAAGACCTACGCCGCCGAGCCCGACGTGCTCATCCAGCAGCTGCTCGCGGACGAGGCCGTGATGGCCGCGGACACCCTCATGCTCACGATCCCCAACCAGCTCGGCCCGGAGTACAACCTGCACGTGCTGGAGGCGTTCGCGGAGCACGTGGCCCCGGCGCTCGGGTGGAAGCCGAACACCGAGGGACCCGTGCAGGGCGACCCGGTCGCCTGACGCCGGTCGCCCCGCGCCGTCCGCGGCTCGGATCAGCCCTTCGCGGGGCCGAACAGCTCCTCGCCGTGCTCGTGCAGGAGTTTGTACGCGTCGGCGAAGGTCTGCGGCTCGGGCTCGCCGGGCGTGCCGTAGCGCGCGATGAGCAGGCCGAGCAGCCCGCGTGCCGGCGGGGTCAGCGGCTTGAGGTGGTCCGCCTCGTTCGGCTGCGGCGTGCCCTCCTCGGGGTTCGGCGGCGTGTAGGCCGGGGTGGTCACGGGCCAGTCGGCCGGATGCCGCGGCCTGTCGAGGTTCACCACGTTCATGAGCGTGTTCGCCGACTGGTCACGGTCGTTGAGCGGCTTCAGGCCGTGCAACCGCGACAGCGTCGCGGTGACCGAGCCGTGGTGCATCTCGTCGTGGATGATGGTGCCGCGGCGTGTGTACGCCGACACCGCGATCGCGGGCACCCGGCAGCCCAGACGGTCGAACGTGAAGCCCATCTCGCCGGCCTTCGTGTCGGGCGTCGGTTTCGTGGCGGCGGGCGGCGGCACGTGGTCGTAGCAGCCGCCGTGCTCGTCGAACGTGATGAGCAGCAGGGTGTTCACGGCGTTCGAGCCGTCGGGGGTCGCACTCGTGCGCACCGCCTCGTAGATGTCGTGGATCAGGCGGTCCCCGGCGCGCACGTCCGAGATGGCGCTGTCGAACACCGGCTCGCCGTCGACCACGCTCTCCCGCGGCGACCCGAACGGCGGGTGGAAGTCGTTGTGGTCGTAGACCATCCGCGGCTCGATGAACGCGTAGGCGGGGAGGGTGCCGTTCTTCGCGTCGGCGTAGAAGTCCTCCATCGTGCCGAAGTGCTCGGTGCGCCAGTACTTCTCCAGCACCGCGGCGTGCAGCATGCCCGTGAACGACACGAGCTGCAGCTTGTCGATGTAGATCTTCCAGCTGACCTTCGCGTCTTCCAGCCGGTTGAACACGGTGGGTGCCGCGGGGGCGTCGATCCACTTCTTGTAGCCGCCGCCGGCCTGGTTCGTGACGAAGCCGTGCGAGGTGGACGCGTGGAAGAACGAGCGGTTGCAGAACGTCTGCGAGGGGACGGCCGCGTACCAGTGGTCGAACACGGCGAACTCCGACGCCAGGGTCGACAGCACCGGCAGCATCTCGGGCGAGAACGAGCCCATGATGTGCCGGGCCTCGTCGACGCTCGGCTCCGTGCCGCCGCGGAGCCGCCGAAAGTTGATGATGTAGTCCTCAAGGAAGCCCGACATCGTCGCCTTCTCACCGTGCGTCGGGGCGTTGAACGGCGCGGACATCTGGTCGACGAACAGGTCGGCGTTGGTCTTCGGGTCGACCGTGCCGAAGATCTGGGTGTTGACGTGCGGGTACTCCTCGCCCGGGTCGGGGTCGGGCAGGCTCATGATCCGGTCGGTGTCGCCCTGGTAGACATGCGCATCGACCACGGTGCCGTCGGCGGCCGTGTTGCTGTGCGAGCCGAACGCGAGACCCTCGAACGTCTCGCCCTTCGGCAGCGTGTCCTTCGTGTAGAGGTAGCCGAGCAGGTTGTCGAACGAGCGGTTCTCGCCCATCACCACGACCACGTGGTCGAAGCCCGGCTCCTTCCGCGGCGTGAGGGCGGCGAACGGATCATCGCCGGTCGCGAAGCCGTCGCGCGGGTTGTTCCCCGCCACGGACGCGCCGATCGCCGCGCCTCCGGCCCCGCCGATGACGGCCCCCGCGAGTGCGGCACCCCCCACCTTGAAGAACCCGCGGCGGGACGTGTCGCGGGGGGCGGGAGACGGGGAGGGGGAGTCTTCGTCGGCCATGCGCCGATCCTATGACCGGGCGGGGCGGCTCCGCAGGGGTCGGGCGCTGTTCACAACTCCGGAGAAATCGAGCCCCATGGCCGGATGGCAGCGCAGGAGACGGCGTGTCGCCCGAGAACTCCGGAGTTGTGAATGGATGAGGGCGGGTCAGGCGGCGGGGATCCAGAGCACGGCGCCGTCGCGCCAGCCCAGGCCGGCAGGGCCCTCGGGGATCGGCTGCTCGTGGCGGGGGCGGACGACGCGCAGCCGCTTCCCGGCGAACTCGACGATGTAGACCACGTCGGCACCGCGGTACACGTGCGCCACGACCTCGACCGCCACCGGGGCGTCCGCGCCGACGGTCGGCGCCAGGTGCAGGTCTTCCTGACGCAGCACCACCTCGCCCGAGCCGTCGGCGCCCGCACCGGTCAGCGGCACCTGCACGCCCGTGCCGTCGACGGTCGCGGTCACACCGGAACGGGTCGCGGGGAGCAGGTTCGCCGCCCCGATGAAGTCCGCCGCGAACGGGGTGCGCGGGGAGCCGTACAGCTCGGCGGGCGCACCTTCCTGCTCGATCACGCCGCCGTTCATCAGCACGATCCGGTCGGACAGGCTCATGGCCTCCTCCTGGTCGTGCGTGACGAACACCGTGGTGAGGCCGAGGGTGCGGTGCAGCTCCTTCAGCTCCACCTGCATGTCTTCCCGCAGTCGCGCGTCGAGGTTCGACAGGGGCTCGTCGAGCAGCAGCACCCGCGGCTCGAACGCGATCGCTCGGGCGAGGGCCACGCGCTGCTGCTGGCCGCCGGACAGCTGGGCGGGCATGCGGTCGGCGAGGTGACCCATCTGCACGCGCTCCAGCGCCCGCACCGCGAGCTCCTTCTGCTCGGCCTTGGGCTTGTCGCCGGCCATCCGCAGCCCGAAGCGCACGTTCTCGACCACGCTCATGTGCGGGAACAGCGCATAGCTCTGGAACATCATGCCGAGGTGCCGCTTCTCGGGCGGCAGCTTCGTGACGTCCTGTCCCGCGATCTCGATCGTGCCGCTGCTGGGCGACTCGAGCCCGGCGATGCAGCGGAGCAGCGTGGTCTTGCCGCAGCCCGACGGACCGAGCAGCGAGACGAACTCGCCGGACCGCATCGAGAGGTCGATGCCCTTGAGCACCTTCGTCCCCTTGAAGTCCTTGGTGAGTGAGGTGATGGTGAGCGTTGTCATCAGACGAACAACCTTCCCAGGCCGATGATGCGTTCGAGGACGATCATGAGGACGACGGTGAGCAGGACCATGAGGGTCGAGACGGCCGCCACGGTGGGCGACGTGCTGAACTCCAGCTGGCCGTAGATGGCGATGGGCAGCGTCTCCAGCTGCGGGGTGCGCAGGAAGAGGGCGATGACCGCATCGTCGAACGAGATGTTGAAGGCGAAGAACGCGCCGGCCGCGATGCCGGGGCGGGCGATGGGGAGCACGACGAGCCGGTAGCGGTTCCAGGTGCTGGCGCCGAGGGTGCGCGCGGCCTCCTCGGTGAAGTGGTCGGCGCGCGTCATCACCCCGGTCACGGTGCGCATCACGTACGGGATCGCGATGACCACGTGGATCGCGATCAGCACGCCGACGTTCGGCGAGCCGATCGTCAGGGACGCGATCGACAGCGCACCGATGGCGAGGATGATCGTGGGGATCGTCAGCGGCGACATCAGCAGCGCCTGGATCGCGGCCCCGCCGGGGACGCGGAAGCGGGTGAGCGCCAGCGCGGCCGCCGTGCCGATCGCCGCGGCGACGATCGCGACCGTCACACCCACCACGAGGCTCAGGCGGAACGGCTCCAGGTAGGTGTCGGAGGTGAGCGCCTCCACGTACCAGTCGAGCGTGAAGCCCTGACCGGGGAACGTGAGGAAGCGGTTCTCGCCCACCGAGGCGCCGGCGACGACGAGCAGCGGCACGAGCATGTACAGCGTCACGACGACGCCGAGCAGGATCGCGAGGATCCGGCCGAGGATCGGAACGGAACGGACCATGGTCACACCTTCTGCTTCCCGAGCCGGGACGTGGCCGCGAGCACGAGCATGACGCCCGCGAACAGCAGCACGGCCTGCGCCGCCGCGAACGCCCAGTCGAGGTTGGTGGTCGCGTCGACGTAGATGGTCTGCGCGAACACGGGGATCTGCGAGCCGCCGATGAAGCGGGGGGTGATGAACGAGCTCACCGACAGCACGAACACCAGCGAGGCGCCCGCGACGATGCCCGGCACCGACAGCGGCAGCACCACGTGGCGCAGCGTGCGCCAGAAGCCGGCGCCGAGCGTGCGCGACGCCTCTTCCAGCTGCGGCCTGATGCCGGAGATCACGCCGAGGATGCTGAGCACCGCGAACGGCAGGAGCACCTGCACCATCGCGATCACCACGCCCGTCTCGGTGCCGAGGAAGCCCTGGGTGCCGCCGACGAGGAGCTCCGCGCCGGGGATCTGCATCATCAGGCCCGACGGACCCATCAGCACCACCCAGCCGAACGTGCGCACCACGACGCTGGTCATCAGCGGCAGGATCACCACGATCAGCAGGAACGAGCGCACCTTCGAGCCGGCCCTGGCCATGATGTACGACAGCGGGATGGCGATGACCAGCGTGATCACCGTCTGGATCACCCCCAGGCGGAGCGAACGCAGCGCCGCCTGGAGGTGATATTCGCTCGCGAACAAGCGGGTGAAGTTGTCGAGGGTGAACCCGCCTGCCGGCGATTGCACGCTCATGAGAAGCATGCCGGCCACCGGGGTGAGGAAGGCGAGCGCGAGCAGCACGATCGCCGGCAGGAGCAGGAGCCAGGGCTCCCTACGGGTTCGGACGCTCATTTGGTGATCAGCGCATTCCACTCGTCGGTCCACGCCTGACGCGACGCGGCGATGTCGCCGGGCGCGTAGACGACGACGTCGTCGAGCTCGTCGCCGGTCAGCACGGACTCGGCCGCCTCGTCCGACAGCTCGGCCTTGGTGTTGACCGGGGAGTAGCGCATGTTCTCCGCGAAGACGGCCTGCGCCTCCGGGCGCAGCTCGAAGTCGATGAACAGCTTCGCCAGGTCGGGGTTGTCGCGACCCTCGACCACGTTCGCGGTGATGAGCGACGCCGTCGCACCCTCCTCGGGCACGATGAACTCCACCGGGAGACCCGCGTCCTGCAGCGTGCCCGCGTAGTCCATGGCGTACGGGGCGAGCCAGGTGTCGCGCTGGGCGAACGCGGTCTGCAGGTCGGGCGAGGTCGGCACCACGATCGCGTCGCCCGACGAGGCCAGGGCCCCGAGCTCCGAGATCGCCTCGGACGGGTCGTCGATGCCGCCGCCGAGGGTGTCGGCCACCCGCAGCATCGACAGCACGCCGTACGTGTTCGAGAAGTCGGTCAGCGCGATGTGACCGGCGTACGCGTCGTCGAACAGGTCCTCCCACGAGGTGGGCGCCGGAGCGTCCGCCTCGGTGTTGTAGACCAGGCCGATCGGGGCGAGCTGGATGACGGGGCCCTCGCCGCGCTCGAGACCGGCGGTCGCGATGTCGATCAGGTCGCCGGACTCCGACAGGTCGTCGGCGGCGATCGGCGCGATGAGGCCCTGCTCGGCGGCGGTGAACTCCTGGCCGCCGGAGAAGTGCACGACGTCGATCTGCGGGCTCGCCTTCTGGGCGGTGACCTGCGCGAGCGCGTCGGCGCTGTACAGGGTGATCAGCTCGACCTTCGCGCCCGTCTCCTCTTCGAACGGGTCGACGACGGCCTCGATGAAGGCCTTCTCCCAGTCGCCGCCGAACGACGTGACGACCAGGGTCTCGCCGGCGAACTCCTTCTCGCCGCCGGACGCGGAGGACTCGTCGTCACCGGCGGCACAGCCGGCGAGGACGAGGGCGCCGGTGGCGACGAGCGCTCCGGCGGTGAGGATTCTGCGGGTGTTCATGCACTGCTCCTTCGGGATGGGTCCAGCACGGGGGGAGGGGTGACGCCTAGAGGCGTCCGAGGGTGAGCTGCTTCGCTCCGTCGATGCGGATCGCGGCGCTCTCCTGAGCGAACTCCGCGAGTCCTTCGGTGATGCCGGCCCAGATGTTGACGGGTGTCCATCCGAGCGGGCCGAGAATACGGGCACCACGATCGTAGAAGACGCCGATCTCATACCACTCGAACGGCAGTCCGCCCATCTGCATCGGGCGCTGCCAGTACCACTGCAGATCACCGGGTGCGGGCACGACCTGCTGGTTCTCGGCGGGCACGGCCTCAGGGTCGAAGTTCTGCGCCTCCTCGGGCAGTCCCATCATGACCTCGGGCCCGGCGTACATCGCGTGCATGGTCTGCATGGTGACCGGCTTCTCCAGCGCGCCCCACATCGCCTCGCACGTGCGGGGGGCGAGGTCCTCGAACAGCGTGGCGACGGCGCGGACGCCGTTCTCGTACTCGAGGAAGATCTGCTTGGTCATCGGGTTCCTTTCTTCGCGGCGGAGGATTCCGCCGCTCGTTCACGGGCGGCCTCGACGAACGCCGCGAACAGCGGGCGCTCCTCGGCGGCCTCATCGGGGTCGATCATCTTCTCGGGGTGCCACTGCACCGCCCAGAAGGGCCACTCGCCGTCGGTCTCGACGGCCTCGACGATGCCGTCGGGCGCCCAGGCTACGGGCCGCAGGCCGGGCGCGGACCGATCGACGGACTGGTGGTGGATGGTGTTCACGATCCGCTCGGTCGTGCCGTACAGGGCGGCGAGGCGGCTGTCCTCGGCGAACACGACGGGGTGCCGTGCCGAGAGCTGCTCGTCGGCGCCGCGCACCGGATGGTGGTGCTCGGTGGCGGGGATGTCGACGATCAGCGAGCCGCCGAAGGCGACGGTGCTCACCTGCAGGCCGCGGCAGATCGCGAGCACGGGGAGGCCGCGATCGCGGGCGCCGAGGGCCAGGGCGATCTCGTAGCCGTCGCGGGCGGAGTCGTATGTCTTGCCGTCCTGCGGGGCGGCGCCGTAGCGGGAGGGGTGCACGTCTTCCCCGCCGGAGAGCACCAGCCCGTCGAGACGGTCGAGCACCTCGTCCACCCCGCCGGTGGGCGGCAGCAGGACGACGGCGCCGCCGGCCGCCTCGACCGGCGCGGCGTACTCGGCACCGAGCGTGTGGGCCGGGCGACCCGTGCCGAGGTCGGTGTCGATGAGGCGGCGCCACGTGGTGATGCCGATGAGCGGGCGGGTCACGACAACTCGATCCAGGTGGTCTTGAGGTCGGTGAACTTCTCCATCGCGTGCAGGCTCTTGTCGCGCCCGAAGCCGGAGCCCTTGACGCCCCCGAACGGGATGGTCATGTCGCCCTCCTCGAAGCAGTTGACCCACACGACCCCGGCGCGCAGGCGCCGCGAGAGGGTGTGCACGGCGTTGAGGTCGGTGCTCCACAGCGCGGCGGCGAGCCCGTACTCGGTGCCGTTGGCGATGGCCAGAGCCTCCTCCACGTCGTCGTACGCGATGACCGAGAGCACCGGGCCGAACACCTCGCGCTGTGCGACCTCGTGCTGCGGGGTGACCCCGAGCACGACGGGGGCGAAGTAGCTGCCGCCGTCGACCGCGGCGAAGCGCTCGGGGCTGCCGGCCGCCAGCTCGCCGCCCTCGGCCTGTGCCCGCTCCACGAAGCCGGCGATGCCGGAGAGCTGCTTCTCGCTGACGATCGCGCCCATCGAGGTGCCCACGTCGAACGGGTCGGCAGGGAGCGTGGTGCGGGCCACGTCGGCGGCGATCTCCAGGGCGCGGTCACGCTGCGCCCGCGGCACGAGCAGCCGCGACGAGGCCGTGCACATCTGGCCCTGGTTGTAGAAGCAGCCGTCGGCGGTCGCCCGCACGGCGCGCTCCAGGTCGGCGTCGGGGAGCACGAGGCTCGCGGTCTTGCCGCCCAGCTCGGGCCACACCCGCTTGCCGTTCGAGGCGGCGGCATAGCCGAGGAACCGGCGGCCGACCTCGGGGGAGCCGGTGAAGGTGACGACGTCGACGTCGTGGTGCTCGCCGAGGGCCCGGCCGGCGATGTGCCCGGCACCGGGGGTGACGTTGAGCACGCCGGCGGGGATGCCCGCCTCGTGCGCGAGCTCGGCGAGGCGGAGCGCGGAGAAGGTGGTGTGCTCGGCGGGCTTGAGCACCACGCTGTTGCCGACCGCGAGCGCGGGGGCGAGCTTCCACGCGGTCATCGTGAGCGGGAAGTTCCACGGTACGACGGCGGCGACCACACCGGCGGGTTCGCGGGTGACGAGGGCGAGGCTTCCCGGCGCGGTGACGGGCAGCTCGTCGAGCACCTTGTCGACGGCCTCGCCGTACCAGCGGAAGCAGTTCACCACGGCGCGCAGCTCGGTCTGCAGGGCCTCGCGCACGGGCTTGCCCATCTCCAGCGAGATGGTGAGGGCGAGCTCTTCGGCGTTGTCGTGGATGAGCTGCGCGAACGCGATCAGGCGCTGCCCGCGCTCGCGGGGGGCGATGCGCGACCAGACGCCGGAGTCGAACGCGGCGCGGGCCGAGCGGACGGCGCGGTCGACGTCGGCGTCCGAGGCGGCGGCGATGGGCGGCAGGGCGCGACCGTCACGCGGGCTGACGGGGGCGAGCGGCTCGGCGGTGCCGTCCTCCCACGCGCCGTCGATGAACATGCGGGTGCGCAGGGTGAGCGTCGCCGCGCGGTCCGCCCAGTCGTCTCCAGTAGCCGTGAACACGATCGTCCTCTCCAGGGGTGATGGCCCTGGAGAGGATACTCGCCCTATTTCGCCACTAGGTCAAGCTATAGCGAACGATCTCGCCACTTCTTTACACTCCCGTAACAGAATCGGCCTATAGCCGGATGGCTCCCGTCGGCATGTCCTGCGCCAGCGCCTCGGGCGCCTCGTCGACGATCAGCGAGCCGCGAAGCACCGGGGTGATCACGACGAGCGACTCCACGACCTCGAGCCCGTCGTGCCCCGCGACCGCCGGTCCCGTGAGGAAGTCGTAGAACGCGTCGGCATCGGTCACCAGCACGTTCATGAGCAGCTGCGAGGTGCCCGTCGTCGCCACGATGAACTTCACCTCCGGAGCCGCGGCCAGAGCCGTGCCCACCTTCTCCAGCCGGTCCATCGGCACGCGCAGCCACACGAGAGCCTCCAGGCCCAGCCCGAACAGGCTCGGCACGATCTCGGTGCGCGGATGCATCAGACCGCGCCGGTTCAGCGACTCCATGCGGCGCCGGGTCGTGGTCACGTTGAGGCCCAGGGCGCGGGCGAGCTGCGCCACCGGCATCCGCCCGTCCTTCAGCAGCAGCCGGATCAGCGCCTCCTCGTCGGCGCTCAGCGCATCGGCCGGATCGACCTCCGAGCCCGACGACTCGTCGAGCATGCGCACCTGCTCGTCGGTCAGCACGCCCACCCGCCAGTCGTGCCCCGAGCGGAAGAACTTCAGCACCGTGGTGACGTTGATCGACGCGATGCCGTCGACCTCCGGGAAATCGGTGAACAGCAGCTCGCGGATCGACGCGTCGTCGTGGGGGAGCAGCATGCCCGCGATGTCGCTGCTGCCCTCCAGGACCGACACCGAGGAGGCGTCGGTGCGCCGCGCGAGGGTGCGGGCGACGTGCCACAGCGCGTGCGGCTCGGTCGTGATGCGGAACAGCACGGCCCGGGCGTGCAGCACCCTCGCCGGGTCGACGTAGGTGGAGACCCGTACGAGGCCGCGATCGAGCAGACGCTGTCCACGGCGGGCGACCGTGCGCTCCGGCAGGTCGATGGCGCGCGCGATCTCACCCCACGACGCCCGCCCGTTCACCTGTAGGGCCGCGGCAACGATCCGGTCGGTCTCGTCGGCCATCACATCGTTCGCGGGCACGGGTTCTCCTTCGCGGGTTCGGGCACGTGAAGGTTATCCCAGGACCACGACGCGCGAAGGCGCCGCCGGAGCCGAAGCCCCGACGGCGCCCTCGGTCACGCGGGCGGCTACTCCGCCTCGGTGGACTCCACCGTCGAGGCCTCCGTCGCCAGCGCACGACGGCGGCGCAGCGCGAACAGGCCGAGGCCCGCGGCGAGCAGCACGACCGCGGCGACGATGTACGGCACGCTGTCGGCACCGGTCGTCGCGAGATCGCCGTCGCTCGCGCCGCCCGAGCCGCCCTGGCCC
>NZ_SSDO01000438.1:0-25052 GCF_004794395.1 Microbacterium sp. K41
CCCTGCCGGGCGATGTCGACCGCGAGGCGCCCGGCCAGGGCCAGCAAGCCGTCGCGGGCGGCCTGCATGCTGCTCAGCGTCTGCTCCGCCGCGACCAGGCCCGCGACCAGCTCGGCGAGCATCGCCCGCTGGGAGTCGGTGGCGTCGAGCAGCGCGGTCATGACCTCACTCCATCACTGACCACCGACATTCGAACAAAGGATCGAACGAGTGTGGACGAAAGTCAGGTCACGGAAAGGTAACGGTCGTGGTTTACTGACGCGATGCTTCTCAACGTCGTCGAAGCCGGTTCGGGCGAGCACACGGTCGTGCTCCTCCACGGCATGATGGGCTCCGCCGAGAGCTGGCACCGCGTCGTGCCCGCGCTGACGGAGCGCGGTTTCCGCGTACTCGCGCTCGATCTCCCCGGTCACGGACTCTCGCCGCGCGATCCGCAGCTCACGATCGAGAGCGCGGCCGACGCGGTCGTCGAGACCCTGGTGCGCCTCCTCGAGCCCCCGTCCGCCACCCCCGGCCCGCCCCTGATCGCCGCGATGGGACACTCCTTCGGTGCCACGGTCCTCGCCGCGGCCGCCCCGCGACTCGAACCGGCGCTCGCCGTCTACGTCGACGCGGCGCTGACCCTGCAGGGCGGTCAGGATCGCGCGGCGCTGGTGTCGCAGTACGAACACGACCGGCGTGCACGCCTGTCGCCGACCGAGCTGCGCCGCGCGCGTCCGTTCTATTCGGTCGCCGATGCCGAGGCGGAGGCCCGCGCGGCCGAGCGGTTCGATGCCGCGACGGCCGCGTCCGTGTCGTGCGGCTCCGATGGGCACTGGAGCGCCGCACCGGGCTCGATCGTCGTCCGCGCCGACCCCAGCGCGTGGGTCACCGACGAGGACGCGCGCCGGTTCGAGCACGAGGGCGTCCGCGTGCGGAGCATCCCTGGCGCGGCGCACACCGTCTGGTACAGCCACTTCGACGTGTTCACCGCGGCGCTGCCGGAGCTCTTCGGCTCCCGCTGACGACAGGGCGGGCGGCCGGCGATCCGCGACTACCCTGGAGAGGACATGGCACATCTTCTCGGGGCCGAAGCCCTGCACCTCGAATACCCGACCCGCGTCGTCTTCGACTCCGTCACCCTCGGCATCGAGGAGGGGGACCGCATCGGGATCGTCGGCCGCAACGGCGACGGCAAGTCCAGCCTCCTCGGCATGCTCGCCGGCACCAAGGAGCCGGACTCCGGCCGGGTGACCGTGCGCGGCGGCACCCGCATCGGTGTGCTGACCCAGGCGGATACGCTCCCGGACGACCTCACGATCGGCGCGGCCGTGGTCGGCGACGTGCCGGAGCACGAGTGGGCGGGCGACGCCCGGGTGCGCGATGTGATCGACGGGCTGCTGCGGGAGCTCCCGTGGGACGCGCGGATCGGATCGCTCAGCGGCGGTCAGCGGCGGCGTGTGTCGCTCGCCAAGCTCCTGACCGGCGAGTGGGACGTGATCGCGCTCGACGAGCCCACCAACCACCTCGACGTCGAGGCCATCACCTGGCTCGCCGGTCATCTGAAGAAGCGCTGGTCCCCGAACGCCGGGGCGCTGCTGGTCGTCACGCACGACCGCTGGTTCCTCGACGAGATCTGCACCGAGACGTGGGAGGTGCACGACCGCATCGTCGAGCCGTTCGAGGGCGGCTACGCGGCGTACATCCTGCAGCGGGTCGAGCGCGACCGCATGGCCGCGGCGACCGAGGCGAAGCGGCAGAACCTCGCCCGCAAGGAGCTCGCGTGGCTGCGCCGCGGCGCCCCCGCGCGCACCAGCAAGCCGAAGTTCCGCATCGACGCGGCCAACGAGCTGATCGCGGACGTGCCGGAGATCCGCGACAAGGTGTCGCTGCAGTCGCTCGCGGTGTCGCGGCTCGGGAAGGACGTGGTCGACCTGCTCGACGTCGGCGTGACCTACCCGACCGAGGACGGCGGCACCAGAACGGTGCTGAAGGACGTGGAGTGGCGCATCGCACCGGGGGAGCGCACCGGCATCCTCGGGGTGAACGGGGCGGGGAAGTCCACGCTGCTCGGGCTGATCTCCGGTGCCGTCGAGCCGACAGAGGGCCGGGTCAAGCGCGGTAAGACCGTGCAGGTGCGCACCCTCACGCAGCGCCTCGACGAGCTCACGCCGCACTGGAACGACCCGGTGCGCGTGGTGATCTCCGGGTTGCGCACCTCCTACACGCTCGGCGCCGGGTCGAAGGCGCAAGACCTCACGCCCGGTCAGCTGCTGGAGCGGCTCGGGTTCTCGTCGGCGCAGCTGTCGACACCGGTCAAAGACCTCTCGGGCGGCCAGCAGCGCCGGTTGCAGCTGCTGCTCGTGCTGCTCGACCAGCCCAACGTGCTGATCCTCGACGAGCCGACCAACGACATGGACACCGACATGCTCGCCGCGATCGAGGACCTCCTCGACTCCTGGTCGGGCACACTCCTGGTCGTCAGCCACGACCGGTACTTCCTGGAGCGCGTGACCGACCAGCAGTACGCGATCCTCCCGGGGCCCGACGGCGCCGGACGGCTGCGCCACCTCCCCGGCGGCGTGGACGAGTACCTGCGGCTGCGCGAGCGGGTGGAGGCCGAGGGGTCGAAGCCCTCCGCGAGTGCCGCTGCGGCGGCACCGACCGGCCTCGACGGTGCCGCGCTCCGCACGGCGCAGAAGGAGGTCGCGGCGCTCGAACGACGCATCCAGAAGCTCACCGCGCAGGTCGACGCGGCCAAGCACGCGCTCGCCGACCACGACCAGTCCGACTACGCCGGACTGGGGGAGCGGATGAAGGAGATCTCGGCGCAGGAGGCCGAGATCGAGGAGCTCGAGCTGCGCTGGTTCGAACTCACCGAACAGATCGGCTGAGACCAGGAATATCCTTCTCCCCATAGCGTTGGGAGGTAGGGATGGAAGGCCTTGAAGTCACCGTCCTGCTCGGACTCACGATCCTCGTCGGAACCCTGATCGCCCCGCGCGTGCGTCTCGCGCTCCCGCTCGTCCTCGTCCTGCTCGGACTGCTGCTCGGTTTCGTGCCGGAGCTGCGCGAGGTGCAGCTGCCGCCGGAGACCGTGCTGCTGCTGTTCCTGCCCGTGATCCTGTTCTGGGAGAGCCTCACCACGTCGCTGCGCTCGATCCGCCGCGACTTCCGCTACATCCTGCCGATGAGCACCCTGCTCGTGGTGGCCTCGGCGTTCGCGGTCGCGGGCATCGGCGTGCTGTTCGGGATGCCGTGGGAGGTCGCGCTCATCCTGGGCGCCGCCGTCGCCCCGCCCGATGCCACCGCGGTCGCCGCGCTCGGACGTCTGCTGCCGCGACGCATGTTCATGAAGCTGAAGGCGGAGAGCCTCACGAACGACGGCACCGCGCTCGTCCTGTATGCGATCGCGGTGTCGCTCGCGCTCGGCGGCCAGGTCACGCCGCTCTCGGTCACGTGGGACGTGCTGGTGTCGTACGTCGGCGGGGTCGCGGCGGGCGTCGCGGTCGCCGCGATCGCGTACCTGCTGCTGCGTCGCATGTCGTCGACCATCGTCATCAACGTGACGCTGCTGCTCGTGCCGTTCTCGGCGTTCCTGGTCGCCGAGATGGTGCACGCCTCGGGGGTGCTGGCCGTGGTCGTGGCCGGACTCATCGTGGCCTGGGTGTCGCCGCGCGTGACGACCGCGGCGTCGCGGCGCCAGGCGGACGCGGCGTGGCCCTTCGGCGTGTTCCTCCTCAACGGCGCGCTGTTCGTGCTCATCGGGCTCGAGGTGCAGTACGTGGTGCACGAGGTGCCGCCGTCGGTGATCGGGCGACTGGTGCTGATCACGCTCGCGGTGTGGGCCACGCTGCTGGTCGTGCGCTACCTGTTCCAGCTGCTCAACGTGCTGTTCCAGGGCAGGCCGTCCGCCCGCCCGGCCCCTGGCTCGCGCTCCCGTGCCCGCCTCGTGTCCACCGTCGCGGGGATGCGCGGAGCCGTGTCGCTCGCGATCGCCCTGTCGGTGCCCACGACCGTGACCGAGGGCGGCGCGATCGCCGGCCGCGACGAGATCGTGCTCGTGACGGCCGGGGTGATCCTGCTCAGTCTGCTCGCGCAGGCCCCCATGCTGCCGGCCCTGGTGCGCTGGGCGCGGTTCCCGGTCGACCACGCGGAGGCCGAGGAGTTCGAGCTCGCGGAGCGTGCGATCTCCGGCGCCGCTCTGGCCGCGCTGGACGACCTGGCCGCCGAGCACGGCGTCGGCGCGGAGGTGCGCGATCACGTGCGGGCCGAGGGGTATCGCAACCTGGAGTTCGCGAACGCCCGGACCCTGGCGCGGGAGCAGGCCCTGATCGACGCGGAGGCCGAGGCGCTGGACGACATGCTCGGCGAGCCCGACCCCCTGGGCATCGGCGGGGAGGAGGGCACCGGGGAGCCGGAACCCGACGGCGGCGTCGGCGGCGCGGTCGACCCCGAGTCGAGCGACGGCACGGTGCTGCAGATGATCGCGACCTCGGCCGACGTCGACCTGGCCCAGCGCTCTCCGCTCATCCGGCACGAGGAGCACACGCGACTCAAGCTCGCGCTGCTCGACCGCAAGCGCGAGGTGCTGCTCGGGCTGCGCAGCGCCGGGACCGTGGACGACCTGGTGGTGCGGCGCATCTCGGCCCGGCTCGACCTCGAACAGGTGCGTCTGCAGGGCATCGAGGAGTTCGACTGACCCTCACCCGGTGGTCCGCCCCGGGCGCCGCCGGGACCTGTGACGCCGTGTGACGGCGCGATTCCGCCGCCTGCGCCCGACCTGCCTAACGTAGTCGGGTCCCGCCAGGAAGGAACCCCCTCATCATGTCCCGCCGCACCACCACCGTCCTCGCCGCGCTCGCCGCGGTCCCGCTGTTCGTCGCGCTCTCCGGATGCGCGACGGCCTCCTCCGACGCCGGTTCCGGCGAGGCGGAGAACGAGACCGTCAAGATCGGGGTCGTCGGCAAGGGCGACGCGCAGTGGCCCGCCTTCGTCGAGGCTGCCGCCGACGAGGGCATCACGGTCGAGCTGGTCGACTTCGGCTCCTACGAGCAGCCGAACCCCGCGCTGAGCGAGGGCGAGATCGACCTCAACCAGTTCCAGCACATCGTGTACCTCGCCGAGTACAACAACGCCTCGGGCTCCGACCTGACGCCGATCGGCTCCACCGCGATCTACCCGCTCGGCCTGTACTCGAAGAAGTACGACGACGTGGACGACATCCCCAAGGGCGAGACCGTCGCCGTGCCGGACGACGCGTCGAACCAGGCCCGCGCGCTGAACGTGCTGCAGCAGGCCGGCCTCGTCGAGCTGAAGAGCGGCGGCACGCCCTACTCCGACCTCGCCGACGTCGACACCGAGAAGTCGAAGGTGCAGGTGAAGGCGCTGGAGGCGGCGCTCATCCCCACCTCGCTGCCCGATGTCGCCGCTGCGATCATCAACAACGACTTCGTGGAGGACGCCGGGCTCACGTTCGACGACGCGATCGCGCAGGACGACCCCGAGGACCCGAGCGCCCTGCCGTACGTGAACATCTTCGCGGCCCGCGCGGAGGATGCCGACAACGAGACCTACAACAAGCTGGTCGAGATCTTCCAGACGAACGAGGACGTGCAGGCGGGACTCCTCGAGTCCTCCGGTGGCACGGCGGTGGCGCTGCAGACGCCGGTGAAGGACCTCGTGGCCTCGCTGGAGAAGGTCCAGAAGGACGCCGACGCGAAGAAGTGACGCAGCGGGGGTGCGGGGCACCCCCACCCCATGAGGGAGAATCGGGTGGCGCCTCTCGCGTCGCCCGATTCTCCGTTTCCCGAGACCCAGACCGGAGCAGCACATGCCGATCGTCTCCCTGACGAACGTGTCCAAGACCTACCCCTCCCGCAGTCACGGTGAACCGGAGGTCGTCGCCGTCGACGACGTGACCCTCGACATCGACCAGGGCGACGTGTACGGCATCATCGGCTACTCCGGCGCCGGCAAGTCGACGCTGGTGCGCCTGATCAACGCCCTGGAGCCGGCGACGAGCGGCACCATCACGGTCGACGGCGTCGATCTCACCACGCTCGGCGAACGCGAACTGCGCCGCGTGCGCGGCGGCATCGGCATGATCTTCCAGCAGTTCAACCTGTTCTCCTCGCGCACCGTGCGGTCGAACGTGGCCTACCCGCTGACGCTGGCCGGCTGGTCGAAGCCGGACATCGAGGCGCGGGTGACCGAGCTGCTGTCGTTCGTGGGGCTGTCCGACAAGGCGAAGGCCTACCCCGAGCAGCTGTCCGGCGGCCAGAAGCAGCGCGTCGGCATCGCCCGGGCCCTGGCCACCAAGCCCGCGATCCTGCTCGCCGACGAGGCCACCAGCGCCCTCGACCCGCAGACCACGCACGAGGTCCTCGACCTGCTCAAGCGGGTCAACGAGGAGCAGGGCGTCACCATCGTGGTCATCACCCACGAGATGGACGTCATCCAGACGATCGCGACCAAGGTCGCCGTGATGGAGAACGGTCGCGTGATCGAGCGCGGCGACGTGTTCGACGTGTTCTCGGCGCCGCAGAACCCGGCGTCGCAGCGCTTCGTCGGCACGGTCGTGAAGGGCGTGCCGTCGCCGTCCGAGCTCGCCGTGCTGCGCGAGCGGCATCGCGGGCGCCTCGTCACGTTCTCGGTCCGCGACGGCGACTCGTCGCAGGCGCAGGTGTTCCTCGACCTCGCGGCCGCCGGACTCGACTTCGAGCTCGTGTACGGCGGCATCAACGACATCCGGGGCAGGGCGTTCGGGCACCTGACGCTCGCGATCCGCGGAGACTCCTCCGCGATCGACAGGGCGCTCACCACGATCGGTGAGCGTGTGGACGTGACCGTGATCGCCGCAGAGGAGGCCCGCTGATGGATCGTCTGAACGAACTGTGGCCCGAGTTCTGGTCGGCCGCACTGGAGACGCTGTACATGGCGTCGTTCGCGCTCGTGCTCGGCGGGATCCTCGGTCTTGCGATCGGCATCATCCTCTACATCACGCGCCCCGGTGGACTCCTGCAGAACCGGGTCGTCTCGGTGCTCGTCAACCTGGGGGTCAACTTCTTCCGACCCATCCCGTTCGTGATCTTCATGGCCGTCGCGCAGCCGTTCGCACGGCTCGTGGTGGGGTCGGGCATCGGCACCACGGCGGGCGCGTTCATCATCGGGCTCGCGGCGGCGTTCGCGATCGGCCGCATCGTGGAGCAGCACCTCGTGTCGGTGTCGCCCGGCGTGATCGAGGCGGCGCGGGCGATGGGGGCGGGACCGTGGCGCATCCTGTTCACGGTCGCGATCCCGGAGTCCCTCGGACCGCTGATCCTCGGCTACACGTTCATCGTGGTCGCGCTCATCGACATGACCGCGATGGCCGGTCTGATCGGCGGCGGCGGCCTGGGTGCGTTCGCGCAGATCTACGGTTTCCGGCAGTTCGAGCCGATCGTGATGTGGGCCGCCATCATCCTGATCGTGGTGTTCGTGCACCTGGTGCAGCTGCTGGGCACGCGGCTCGCCCGGAGGATCATGCGACGCTGACCCCCGGTGGGGCGCGGGTCAGCGCGCCGGGGCAGCCTGCAGGCTCCGGCGGGTGGTGAACACGCGCTCCTCACCGGTGAGCGGGTCGAGGAACCGCAGTTCCCGCGCCAGGAGCTGCAGGGGCCGGGAGAAGTCGTCGGGCTGCTCGGGCAGCAGCTCCGGGTAGAAGCCGTCGTGCAGGATGCCGAGCCCGAGCGCGGCCAGGTGCACGCGCAACTGGTGCATCTTGCCGCTGTGCGGGCGCAGCAGGGTGTGCACCACGCGGTCGTCGGCGTCGATCACGTCGATGAGCGTCTCCGAGTTGGGCTCCCGGGTGTCGTCGACCTGCACGCGCACCTCTCCGCGGTGCTTCTCGATGTGGGTGCGGTACACCAGCGGGAAGCGGGAGGGATCCCAGCCGGCGGGCCGCGCCGATACGGCCTCGTACACCTTCTCGACCCGTCGATCCTCGAACAGCAGCTGGTAGGCGCCGCGGGTGGCGGGGCGGACGGAGAACATCAGCAGCCCGGCGGTCGCGCGGTCGAGGCGGTGGATCGGCGTGAGCTCCGGGTTGCCGAGCCGGTTGCGCAGCCGCACGAGAGCGGAGTTCTGCAGGTACTTCCCGCCGGGGGTGGTGGGCAGGAAGTGCGGCTTGTCGATCACGACGAGGTGGTCGTCCTCGTGCAGGATCTCCTCGGTGAAGGGGATCTCCTTCTCGACGGGCGGCTCCCGGTAGTACCAGACGAACTCCTCGGCGCCCAGCGGCGTCTCCCGGCTGAGCGGTCGTCCGTCGCGGGCGACGATCTCGCCGCGGTCGAACCGCACGAGCAGCCGCTCGGGGTCGAGGTGGAAGAACCGCTCGACCATGTAGTCCGCGATCGTCGGCCAATCCCCGGTCAGCGGAACGTGCAACCGCGTGGCGCCGACGCCGTCGCGCACGGGGAGCGGGGAGGGCATGCCCATTGTTCGGCCTTCGGCAGGAGGGGCGGGACCCCTCCACCCTAGGCGACGGCGCCGGTCGGCTCGGCTCAGTCCGCCCCGGCGGCGATCCAGTCGTCGAAGGTGGTGGGGGCGAGCCGGGCTCCCTCGGCGGGGAGCAGCACCTCGCCCGCGAACTCGACGCCCAGAGCCGCACCGCGCCACGAGGCGCGCAGCGGAAGCTCTCGTCCGCGGGCGGCGAGGGTGCGCCTGGCCATGTCGACGGCGTCTTCGGTGCGGGGCCCGGCGATGTCGAAGGATCCGCCCAGCGCGGGGGCGGCGGCCGCCTCGACGAGGGCGACCGCCACGTCCGCCGGGGCGATCGGCTGCAGCAGCAGCGGGGGGACGACGCCCTCGCCGTCGACGATCGACCACTCGGCGATCATGGCGGGGAAGTCGTGGAACTGCGTCGCGCGCACGATCGTGAAGGGCACGGCGCCGCGGGCGACCTCGCGCTCCTGAGCCCGCTTGCCGAAGTAGTGCGGGTTGCCCTGCACCCGATCGAGCGCGGCGATCGACAGGGCCACGTGGTGGGCGACCCCGGCGGCGGCTCCGGCGACCAGGAGGGTGCGCGTCACCGTCGCGAACACGCGCTCGGCCTTCGCCACGTCGGACACCGGGGGATTGGTCGCGTCGATCACCGCGTCGACCCCGTCGAGTCGCGCCGCGAGACCCTCGCCCGTCGTCAGGTCCACCCCTTCGCCGCGGCTGAGGGAGATCGCGTCATGGCCTCGCCGTCGCGCCTCCTCCACCACGAGCCGCCCGATCCGTCCTGTCCCGCCTGCCACTGCGATGCGCATGCCGCTCCTTTGTCGTGATCCGTGGCTATCCTGCCCCGGGCGGCCGACATCCGCCGCGCACGCGTGAGCGGCGTCAGGCGTCGAAGCTCAGGCTGAGCTTGCGCAGCAGACCGGCGAGCCGTTCGCGGTCGCCGCGCGACAGTGCCCTGAGCAGCTCGGCCTCCGCGTCGACCAGCCGGGTGATCGCCGCGTCCACCCGGATACGCCCGTCGTCGGTGAGCGTCACCAGCACGCTGCGGCCGTCGCCGGGGTCGGCCTCCCTGCGCACCAGCCGCCGCCCGACCAGCCGGTCGATCCGGTTGGTCATGGTCCCGCTGGACACGAGGGTCTGCTGCAGCAGCTGCTTCGGGGAGAGCTGGAAGGGGGCGCCGGCGCGGCGCAGCGCCGACAGCACGTCCCACTCCCACGACTCGAGGTCGCTGCGGCGGAACACCTCGCGGCGGGCACGGTCGAGGTGACGCGACAGCCGATCCATCCGCGACAGCACCTCGAGCGGGGAGAAGTCGAGGTCGGGGCGCTGCGTGTTCCACGCGCCGACGATCCGGTCGACCTCATCCACCTCGCTCATGCGTTCATTATCGCGTGCGCCCCGTCGTCCGCCGACCCGCGGGCGGGCAGCTCCAGGGTCAGGAACACGCTGTGCGGATCCGGCCGGTAGCGGCCGAACGCCGCGCACTCGCGGAAGCCCGCACGGGTGTACATCGCGACCGCGGGCAGGAAGAAGTCGTCGCGCCCGGTCTCCAGCGACACCCGGCGCACCCCGCGGGCGGTGGCGTCGTCGAGGAGGAACCGCACCAGGGTGCGTCCGATGCCGCGGCCGCGCAGTGCGGGGTCGGTGCGCATCGACTTGAGCTCCTCGTGCCCCTGGTCGACCGTGGCGAGGGCGCCCGTGCCGACGATGCGGTCGTCCAGGGTGGCGGCGAACAGGCGCACGTGCGGTGCGAGGAGTCCCTCGATGGGCAGGGCGTGCTGGCTCTCGGGTGGCGCGGTGCCCTGCATCTCGGCGTGATGCGCGGACACGAACGCCGCGAGGTCCGGCGTGGCGGAGGCGATGCGGGTGATGACGACGTCGCTCATGGCCCCAGCATCGCAGAGCCGTGTTTCGTCGCGATGTCGGCCACCCGGGCGTGCATCGGAACACGAGCGGGGACGTGGCAGACTTGTCGGGCGGTGCCCACGCGGGGGCCGCGGTCCGCCGTGGTGTAATGGCAGCACGACAGCCTTTGGAGCTGTGAGGTCTAGGTTCGAGTCCTGGCGGCGGAGCATGACTGGGAACAATCTCGCCATCGTCGTCCTCGCCGCAGGTCAGGGCACCCGCATGAAGTCGCGGCTGCCCAAGGTGCTGCACCCCATCGGCGGCCGACCGCTCGTCGGGCACGTGCTCACCACGGCGCGTCGGCTGCAGGCCGCGCACATCGAGGTCGTCGTGCGTCACGAGCGCGACCAGGTGGTGGCCGCGCTCGCGGAGGACTACCCCGATGCGGTGTTCGTCGACCAGGACGACGTGCCGGGCACGGGGCGGGCCGTGCAGGTCGCGGTCGATGCGCTGCCCGGCGACTTCGACGGCGATGTGCTCGTGCTCTCGGGCGACTGCCCGCTCGCGGACGCCGAGACGCTCACCGCGTTCCTGGAGGAGCACCGCGCCTCCGGTGCGGCGGCCACCCTCATGACGGCCCTGGTCGACGACCCCACCGGCTACGGCCGGGTGATCCGCGACGCGGACGGCGGTGTCGACCGCATCGTCGAGCAGAAGGACGCGACGGCCGAGGAGGCCGCGGTCACCGAGATCAACGCCGGCATGTACGTGTTCCGTGCCGCGACGCTGCGCACGTACCTGCCGCAGGTGGGCGTCGACAACGCGCAGGGCGAGATGTACCTGACCGATGTGCCCGGGCTGCTGCGCCGCGACGGCGACCGCGTGGCCGCCTCGGTCGTCGACGACGTCGAGGTCACGTTCGGGGTGAACGACCGTGCGCAGCTCGCCGAGGTCGGCCGCCGCTTGAACGCCCGCATCGTGCGCCGCTGGCAGCTCGAGGGCGTCACGGTGATCGATCCGGCGACCACGTGGATCGACGACGACGTCACTCTGGCGCCCGACGTGACGCTCCTGCCGAACACGCAGATCCTGCGCGCGACCACCGTCGCCGCGGGCGCCACGATCGGTCCCGACACGACGCTGGTCACCTGCGAGGTGGGGGAGGACGCGGTGGTGCGGCGCACCGACGCCACGCTCGCCGTGATCGGCGCCGAGGCGACCGTCGGGCCCTTCTCCTTCCTCCGTCCCGGCACCGTGCTGGGCGCCAAGGGCAAGATCGGCGCGTACGTCGAGACGAAGAACGCCGAGATCGGCGAGGGCAGCAAGGTGCCGCACCTCTCCTACGTGGGGGATGCGACGATCGGCCGCGGGGTCAACCTGGGCGCGAGCACCATCACCGCCAACTACGACGACGTGAACAAGCACCGCACCGAGATCGGCGACGAGGTCCACACCGGCTCGCACACGGTCCTGGTCGCGCCCGTTAGGCTGGGTGCTGGTGCGAAGACCGGTGCCGGCGCCGTCGTCCGCAAGGACGTCCCCGCCGGTGCCCTGGCCATGAGCGTGGCCCCCCAGCGCAACGTCGAGGGGTGGGTCGAGAAGAACAGAGCAGGCACGGGGGCGGCGGACGCCGCGGCCCGGGAGAACACGGCGGAATAGGCGGAGCATGGCCCGGAAGAAGAAGACGGTCGACCTGGATCGCGACAACGGGGTGGCCCCCGGGATCATCGCGAAGACCAAGAAGCGGCTCGTCGTCGCGGGCGGGCGCTCCCACCCCGAGCTGACAGCGGCCGTCGCCGAGGCCCTGGGCACCGAGATCGCGCCGGTGGAGCACCGCACGTTCGCGTCGGGGGAGATCTACGCCCGCTTCGAGGTTTCGATCCGCGGCGTCGACCTCTTCCTCATCCAGACCTTCGGCGAACCGGTGAACGAGTGGCTCATGGAGACGCTCATCATGATCGACGCCGCCAAGCGCGCGTCGGCCAAGCGCATCACCGTCGTCGCCCCCTATTACCCGTATTCGCGCCAGGACAAGAAGGGCCGCGGCCGTGAGCCGATCAGCGCCCGCCTGGTCGCCGACCTGCTCAAGACGGCCGGCGCCGACCGCGTCATGAGCGTCGACCTGCACGCGGCGCAGATCCAGGGCTTCTTCGACGGCCCGGTCGACCATCTCTTCGCCAAGCCGGTGCTGCTCGACCACTTCGAGCGCACGCTGAGCCCGGAGGACCGCGAGATCCTCACGGTCGTCTCGCCCGACATGGGCCGCGTCCGCGTCGCCGACACGTGGTCGGACAGCCTCGGTGCGCCGCTCGCGATCATCCACAAGCGCCGCGACCCGAAGGTCGCCAACCAGGTGTCGGTGCACGAGATCGTCGGCGCCGTCGAGGGGCGCACGTGCCTCCTGGTCGACGACATGATCGACACCGGTGGCACGATCGTGAAGGCCGCTCAGGCGCTCAAGGCCAACGGCGCGCACCGTGTGATCGTGGCCGCGACCCACGCGATCTTCAGCGACCCCGCCTCGGAGCGGTTGCAGGACGCCTCGATCGATGAGGTCGTCGTGACGGACACGATCCCGCTGTCGGCGTCGCGCCGCTGGGACAACCTCACGATCCTGCCGATCGCCCCCCTGCTGGCCAGGGCGATCCACGAGGTGTTCGAGGACGGCTCCGTGACGAGCATGTTCGGCGGCGACGCCTGACGCATCGGCACAGCACAGCCGGAGCATAGGCGCGGTCCCTACCGTCGAAGGATCGGCAGACCCCGACCCACGGAGGCCCCCATGATCCGCACGACCGTTCCCACATCCGTCCGCACCGGTTCCGCGCTTCTCGGGGTCGCCGGCCTGGTCGTGCTCGCGGGGTGCGCGGGCACCCCCGACGCCGCCGACTCGTCGAACGCTTCGACGGCGCCGACGGGTTCGAGCTCGTCATCCGGCGGGGGCGACGCCGCGGGCTCCTACAACGACGGCACCTACACCGCCGAGGGGTCGTACCAGACCCCGGAGACGGTCGAGCAGATCTCGGTCACTCTCACGCTCGCGGACGGCGTCGTGACCGACGTCGAGGTGACGGGCGACCCGAAGGCACCCGAGACCGAGCAGTATCAGGGCCAGTTCATCGACGGCATCGCGGACGAGGTCGTGGGCAAGCCCATCGACGAGCTGAACGTGAGCCGCGTCGCGGGGTCGTCGCTCACCAGCGGCGGCTTCAACGACGCGCTCGAGTCGATCAAGGAGCAGGCCGCCTCCTAGGCGCGGGGCCTCGTCATGGCGGGTTGGCGTTTCGAGGCGATCGGCACGCACTGGGAGATCGAGACGTCATCGCCGCTCCCGGAGCCCGTCCGATCCGCCGTGTCGGCGGTGATCGAGAGGTTCGACCGCGCCTGGTCGCGGTTCCGGGCCGACTCGGAGGTCTCGCGTCTCGGGCGCGAGGGAGGGACGCTGGCCTCCGCCGACGCGGCGCCCATGCTCGACGCGTATCGCGCGCTGACCACGGCGACCGACGGGGCCGTCAACCCTCTCGTCGCCGACAGTCTCGCCGCCCTGGGCTACGACCGTGAGTACTCGCTCGTGCCGCGGGACCCGCTCGCCGCGCCCGCGGACTGGACGGAGCGGGTCTCGTGGACCTCGACCGGGGTGACCGCGTCGGCTCCGGCCCTGCTCGACGTCGGCGCGCTCGGCAAGGGTCGCCTGGTGGACCTGGTGATGACGGAACTGGCGGAGGTGCCGGACGACGTCGTGGTCGACGCGGGCGGTGACCTCCGGGTCCGCGGCTCCGCTGAGCGCGTCGCCCTGGAGCATCCGTACGACCCGCGGAAGGCCGTGGGCGTGGTCGAGGTGCGTGACGGCGCGCTGTGCGCCTCGGCCGTGAACCGCCGTGCGTGGGGAGACGGGCTGCATCACGTCCTGGACGCCCGCACCGGGGTGCCCGTGCGCACCTGGGCGGCGACCTGGGCGCTGGCGCCCGACGCGATGATCGCCGACGCCGTGGCCACCGCGCTGTTCTTCGACGGGGGCCCGGCGCTCGCCCTGGCCTGGGGCGTGGAGTGGGTGCGCATGACCACCGATGGGCGCCTGCAGCGGTCGCCGGGCTGTCCGGCCGAGCTGTTCACGGTGGGCGGGCCTGGCCGGGCGGCCGCTGACTAGGGAAGAGTGGAACCGTGATCACGACATTCGCCGCTGCACGCCAGCGCGTCCTCGCCGTGCTGGGCGCGCTGTCGATGTACCGCCTGGTGCTGTTCGCCCTCATCGCCCTCGCCGCGATCGCCCTCGTCCTGTCGCTGTTCGGGGTGATCGTGTCGCCGACGCCCGTCGAGCTCGTGGTGTCGTTCGTGGTGCTCGCGGCCGTGATCTCGGCGGTGGACGCGGTGGCGCAGCGCATCCTCCGGCTGCCGTGGCGGATCGAGTCGTCGCTGGTGACCGCGCTCATCCTGCTGTTCGTGCTGCGTCCCGGTGTGGAGCCCGCGGCCCTGCTCGGGCTCGCGATCGCGGGCGCCGTGGCGAGCGTGTCGAAGTACGTGATCGCCTGGCGCGGCCGCCACATCTTCAACCCGGCGGCCTTCGGTGCGGCGGTCGTCTCGATCCTCGGCGCGTTCGGAGCCTTCGCGTGGCTGGGTACCTCGTCGTCGTGGTGGGTCGGCACTCCGGTGCTCGCCGTGCCGGTGGTGCTGCTCGGGCTCGCCGTGCTCTGGCGCACCGAGAAGATCCGGGTCGTGTCGTTCTTCCTCGTGGCCGCGGTGGCCACGTCCCTGGTGCGCCAGGCCGTGCAGGCGGCGCAGTTCGACATCCCGTTCGACCTCGTCACGGCGCTGTCGTTCGCGGTGCTGCAGTCGCCGTTCCTGTTCCTCGGCGCGTTCATGCTGTCCGAGCCGCTCACGCTCCCGCCGCGACGACGACAGCAGCTCGCGGTCGCGGTCCTGGTCGGCGTGCTCGCCGGCTGGCCGATCTCGGTGGCCGGGCTGTTCACGCTCGGCCAGGAGCGGGCGCTGCTGATCGGCAACCTGCTCGCCTTCGCGTTCGCGCTGCGCGGCTCGGTGCGGCTCGTGCTGGAGCGTCGCACCTTCGTCACCCCGACCGCGCAGGAGCTCACGTTCCGCGCGAAGGGGCGGGTCCGGTTCCTCGCCGGCCAGTACCTCGAGCTGGACGTGCCGCACCGCCGTCCCGACGCGCGGGGCACTCGACGGGAGTTCAGCATCGTCTCGGCACCGGCCGACCTGCCGACGCTGCGCATCGCGTACAAGAACGGCGACCAGAAGCACCCGTCCAGCTACAAGCGCGCGCTGGCGGCCGCGGAGCCGGGGGCGACGTTCGCGGTCACCGGAACGTGGGGCGACTTCGTCCTGCCGCGCGGCGAGCAGCCCGTGCTCATGGTCGCGGCGGGCATCGGCGTGACGCCGTTCGTGTCGCAGTTGCGGCAGCTGCGGGCCACGGCTCAGCAGCGCGACGTGGTGCTGGTCTACGTCGCCGCGGAGGCCGCGGAGCTCGCGTTCCGGGAGGAGCTGGAGGCGACCGGCGTGCGGACGGTGGTGTTCACGCGCGACGAGCCCACCGGGCTTCCCGCGCACTGGTCCTGGGCGCGGGGCGCGCGCCTGGGTGCGGAGTCGCTCGAGCAGGCCGTGCCCGACCTGGCCGAGCGGCACGCGTTCATCTCCGGACCGCCGCGGCTGATCGCCGACCTCGCGCCGGCGCTGCAGAGGGCGCGCAGCCTCACGACCGACGCGTTCGCGGGTTACTGAGCGGGGGCCGGAGCGGGCGCGGACGGGATCCGCACCGTGAAGGTGGTGTCACCCGGCTCGCTGGTCACGTCGATCACGCCCCCGTGCCCCTCGACGATGGCCTTCACGATCGCGAGGCCGAGCCCGGTGCCGCCGGTCTGACGGGCGCGCGAGGTGTCACCGCGGGCGAAGCGGGCGAAGAGCTCGTCGCGGATCGCGGGGTCGATGCCCGGCCCGTCGTCGTGCACGCGGAGCACGGCGTCGTCGCCCTCCCTGGCGACGCTGAGCGTCACCGTGGTCCCCGCCGGGGTGTGTGCCCTGGCGTTCGCGAGCAGGTTCGCCACCACCTGGTGCATGCGCCCGGCATCGCCCAGGATCAGCACCGGCTCGTCCGGGACCTCGATGCTCCAGTGGTGCTCCGGTGCGGTCGGCCGGGCGTCGGAGAGGCCCTCCAGCGCGAGCTGCGCGAGGTCGACGTTGCTGTAGACGAGCTCGCGGCCCTCGTCGAGACGGGCGAGCAGCAGCAGGTCCTCCACGAGCCTGGTCATGCGCAGCGACTGCGCCTGGATGCGCTCCAGCGACGACGTGGTGCCCTCGATCGCCTCGGGGGCCTTGGCGGGGTCGGTCGCGGCGTCCGCCTGACGGAGCGCGCGCAGGGAGAGCTCGGAGTAGCCGCGGATCGAGGCGAGCGGGGTGCGCAGCTCGTGGCTCGCGTCGGCGACGAACTGCCGCATGCGCTCCTCGTTCTTCTGCCGAGCGGCGAGGGAGACGTCCACGTGGTCGAGCAGTTTGTTGAGCGCCGCGCCCACCAGTCCGGTCTCCGTGCGCGGATCGGCCTCGGCGGGCGGCACGCGCTCGGTGATGCTGACCTCGCCGCGGTCGAGCTGCTGGTTCGCGACCCGGGTGGCGGTCGCGGCGACCGCGCGCAGCGGACGAAGGCTCACCCGGATGGTCACCGCGGTGGTGAGGGCGAGGAGGATCAGGCCGCCCACGGTCGCGAGCACGATCACGGTGAGCAGCTGCGTGAGCTGGTTCTGGATCTCGTCGCGGGGGAGTCCGGTGACCACGACGACGCCGTTGCTCGCGGTGGTCGCGAAGACGCGGTACGAGCCGAGCCCGTCGAACGTGATGGTGCCTTGGGTGCCGAGGGCGACCGTGCCGTACAGCTGTCGCAGCTGCTCGGAGGTGAGGGTGGTCGACCGGTTGCTGAGCTCGGCGCGGTTGTCGTGGAACGCGACGCCCGTGGCACCGGCGACGGGGCTTCCCACCGAGAGCAGCAGCCCCGGCACGGGGTCGATGCGGTAGAGGATGTTCTCGACGGTCGCATCGGACGGCGCGACCCGCTCGACGACCTGGTCGCGGATCGTGACGGCGTAGCCCTTGACCTTGTCGTCGAGCTGCTGTTCGAGCGTGCTGCCGAGGGTGGCGCTGGTGATGATGGCGACGATGACGAGGATGAGCGACACGAAGCCGATCACGGCCGTCATGAGCCGCGTCTGCAGGCTCATGGGGCGTCGCGTCATCGTCGCTCCGCTCACTGCGGGGCCTTGATCATGTAGCCGACGCCGCGCACCGTGTGCAGCAGAGGAGTGCGTCCGGCGTCGATCTTCTTGCGCAGGTAGGAGATGTACAGCTCGACCACCGACGACTTGCCGCCGAAGTCGTAGCTCCACACCCGGTCGAGGATCTGCGCCTTCGACAGCACGCGGCGCTCGTTGCGCATCAGGTAGCGCAGCAGCTCGAACTCGGTCGCGGTCAGCTCGATCTCGGTGCCGTCGCGCACGACCTCGTGGCTGTCCTCGTTGAGCGTGAGGTCGGCCACGCGGAGGATGGACTGCCCGTCGTCTGCGGTCGCGTGACCGGTGCGGCGGATGATCGCGCGCAGGCGGGCGATCACCTCTTCGAGGCTGAACGGCTTGGTCACGTAGTCGTCGCCGCCGGCGGTGAGGCCCGCCACGCGGTCGCCGACGGCGTCCTTGGCCGTGAGGAACAGCACGGGCACGAGGTTGCCCGCATCGCGGAGCCGCTTGAGCACGGACATCCCGTCGAGGTCAGGCATCATGATGTCGAGCACGAGCGCGTCCGGCTCGAACTCCTTGGCCACCTGGATGGCCTCGAGGCCGGACGACGCGGTGCGCACCTCCCACCCCTCCATCCGCAGGGCCATGGCGAGCAGGTCGGTGAGCATCTGCTCGTCGTCCACGGCGAGGATGCGCAGAGGGGAGCCGTCGGGGCGGCGCAGTTCGGGCAGGTCGCTGGTCATAGCGTCTATTCTGCGGAATCTCCTATGCGATTTCTATGGAGGCCGCTATGTGTTCTCTGGGAACAGCCCTCCCGAATGTCTGCGCCCGGGTCTACCGTGTGCTCATGACCGACAGCGTCGAGCATCCTTCCCCCATCGTCCACCGTCCCTCCACCGTCTCCGAGGTCGCCGACCTCGTCCGTCGCGCCGCGCGGGAACCCGTCCCGCTGACCGTCGTCTCCGGCGGCCACGGCCCCTGGTCGCACGCCCCCGCACCCGGCATCCGCATCGAGCTCGGCGCCCTGTCCTCCGTCGAGGTCGAGGGCACCAGGGTCCGCATCGGCGGCGGCGCCGTCTGGGGCCACGTGGCCGCGGAGCTCGCGAACCACGGCCTCGCGCTCAGCTCGGGCGACACCGCGAGCGTCGGCGTGGGCGGTCTCACCCTCGGCGGCGGCATCGGCTGGATGGTCCGCGCCTGGGGCCTCGCGGTCGACCAGCTGGTCGGCGCGCAGGTCGTGACCGCGACCGGCGACGTGATCGAGACCTCCGCCGACGAGCACCCCGACCTGTTCTGGGCGCTGCGCGGCGGTGGCGGCAACTTCGGCATCGTCACCCGCTTCGACTTCGAGGCGCACCGGCTCCCGGGCATCGCGCTGGCCGAGAACGTCGTCGACGGTGATGCCACCGACGTCCTCCGGGCGACACGCGACCTGATGCGCGATGCCCCGCGCGAGCTCACCGTCACGTTCATGGACGTGCCGCCGATGGACCCGAGTGCTCCGGCGGGCGCCAGGCTCACCGCGGTCTGGGCCGGCCCCGAGCCCGAGGCGCTGCAGGCCGCCCTCGCCCCGATCGCCGCGCTCGATGGCGTGCACAGTGAGGTCAGTACGCCGGCCTACCGCGACATCCTGCTGGAGATGCCGCAGCCCGAGGGGGAGGAGGCCCCCGCTCCTCCCGGGTTCATCGCGGCCAACGGGCTCATGTCCGACCTCGATGACGAGCTGATCGACCGCCTGATCGCCTTCCGGAGCGCCTATCCGGCGTCGGTCGTGTTCCTGCGCTCGCTCGGCGGCGCCTTCGCCGACGTGCCCCAGGAGGCGACCGCGTTCCCCGCCCGTTCCGCGACCTGGTTCGTGATGGCGGCCGCCTTCGACATCCCCGGACTGCTCGACGACGCCGCGCGCGAGCGCGCTGCCGTCGAGGTCCAGCGGATCGCCGCGGGGCGCCTCGCCGAGTACAGCAACTTCGTCGACACGGAGCAGTCCGAGACGGTCGCCGGCATGTATGCCGAAGAGGCGTTCGCCCGGCTCCTCGAGGTCAAGCGGCAGTGGGACCCGCAGAACCTGTTCCGCCGCAACCACAACATCAGCGTCTGAGCGACGACGCACGAGGGCCCGGGAACCATGCGGTTCCCGGGCCCTCGTCGCACGGAGGCGTCAGTGCGTGTCCTCGGCCTCGATCTCGGTGCGGTCGCCCGACCACAGCGTGTGGAACGTGCCGTCCTTGTCGATGCGCTTGTAGGTGTGGGCGCCGAAGAAGTCGCGCTGACCCTGCACGAGCGCGGCGGGGAGGCGGTCGGCGCGGATGCCGTCGTAGTACGACAGCGACGACGAGAACGCCGGGGCGGGGATGCCCGACTGCGCGGCCGTCACCACGACGCGGCGCCAGGCGGACTGGGCGCGGGTCAGCGCCTCGGCGAAGTACGGCGCCGTCATCAGCACGGGAAGGTCGGGCGTTTCGGCGTAGGCGTCCGCGATCCGATTCAGGAACTGTGCCCGGATGATGCAGCCGCCGCGCCAGATCTTGGAGATCGCGCCGAGGTCGATGTTCCAGCCGTACTCGGCGGCCCCCGCGCGGATCTCGTCGAAGCCCTGCGAGTACGCGACGATCTTCGACGCGTAGAGCGCCAGGCGCACGTCCTCGATGAACGCATCGACCTGATCGGCCGGCACGGTGAACTCCTCGTCGGGTCCGGGGAGCGACGCGGCGACGGCGCGCTGCTCGGGGTGCGAGGAGAGCGAGCGGGCGAAGGTCGCCTCGGCGATGCCGGAGACCGGGACGCCGAGCGACAGTGCGGTCTGCACGGTCCAGGCGCCGGTGCCCTTGGCGCCGGCCTGGTCGAGGATCACATCGACGAGGGGCTTGCCGGTCTCCGCATCCACCTGACGGAGCACCTCGGCGGTGATCTCGATCAGGTACGACTCGAGCTCGCCGCGGTTCCACTCCGCGAAGATCTCGGCGATCTCGGCGGGCGACTTGCCGGTGCCGCGACGGATGAGGTCGTAGGCCTCGGCGATCAGCTGCATGTCGGCGTACTCGATGCCGTTGTGCACCATCTTGACGAAGTGGCCGGCACCGTCGTGACCCACGTGCGTGACGCACGGTTCGCCCTCGGCGACCGCCGCGATGGACTTGAGGATCGGGCCGAGCGTGACCCACGACTCGTCGGAGCCGCCGGGCATGATCGAGGGACCGGTGAGCGCACCCTCTTCGCCGCCGGAGATGCCGGCGCCGACGAAGTTGATGCCCGTCTCCCGCACGGCCTTCTCGCGGCGGATGGTGTCGGGGAAGTAGGCGTTGCCGCCGTCGACGATGATGTCGCCCGGCTCGAACACCTCGACCAGCGAATCGATCACCGCGTCGGTCGGGGCGCCCGCCTTGACCATGATGATGGCCGTGCGCGGTTTCTGCAGCGCATCGGCGAACTCCTGGTACGTCCGGGCGGGGATGAAGCCGGCTTCCGGATGCTCCTCGAGGAGGGTCTCGGTCTTCTCGTAGCTGCGGTTGAAGATCGCCACGGTGTTGCCCTCGCGGCTGGCGAGGTTGCGGGCGAGGTTCGACCCCATGACGGCGAGTCCGACGACTCCGATGTTCGCTGATGCTTCGGGCACAGAGGGCTCCTCGATCGTGAAGAAGGGTTGTGTTCAGCGTATCGCTGTGCGGTCGGTCGGTGCGCGATCGTGTCCTCGTGAGGCCGCGGCGGTGCGGCCCGCCTCGACCTCTACGCTGGTCGGAGCAGGCCTGCAGAGAGGGAGTCGCCGTGACGGAGTCCGAGAAGAAGGTGCGCGCCGTGGTGGCGGTGCCGCTGCCCGAGGAGCTGTGCCGGCTCATCGAAGAGCTGGAGCCGCGCCTGGAGGTGATGAGCGATCCGTCGCTCGTGCCACCGATGCGCGGGCCCGCGGACTGGTCGGGCGACCCCGGGTTCACGCGCACGCCCCAGCAGCAGGAGGCCTTCGACGCCCTGGTCGACTCCGCCGACGTGCTGTTCGGGATCCCGGACGTCGATCCCCGCGCCCTGGCGCGCACGGTGTCCGCGAACCCGCGGCTGCGCTGGGTCATGACCACGGCGGCGGGCGGCGGGAGCACGGTGCGCGCCGCGGACCTCGGTCGCGCCGACCTGGACCGGGTCGTCTTCACCACGAGCGCCGGCGTGCACGGTGGCACTCTCGCCGAGTTCGCGGTGTTCGCCGTGCTCGCCGGTGCCAAGGGGTTGCCGCGTCTGCTGGAGGATCAGCGCGACCGTCGCTGGCCCGAGCGGTGGGAGATGAGGCAGGTCGAGGAGATGACGGTGCTCGTCGTCGGGTTGGGCGGGATCGGAGCGGAGTGCGCGCGCCGATTCGATGCGCTGGGTGCGCGGGTGTGGGGCACGAGCCGTTCCGGCCGCCCGGTGGAGGGGGTCGAGCGGCTCGTCTCCCCGGATGCGCTGAGCGAGGTGGTCGCGGAGGTCGACGCGATCGTGGTCACGCTGCCCGGTACCGCGCAGACCCGGCACCTGATCGGCGACGACGTGCTGCGGGCGGTGCGCCCCGGGGTGATCGTCACCAACGTGGGCCGGGGGAGCGTGATCGACGAGGCCGCGCTGCTGCGGGCGCTGGACGACGGGCGCGTGGGGTTCGCCGGGCTGGACGTGTTCGAGGAGGAGCCGCTGCCGGAGGGCTCGCCCCTGTGGTCGCACCCGAGCGTGCTCGTGAGTCCGCACACCGCGGCGCTCAGCTCCCGCGAGGAGGAGCGCATCGCCCGCCGCTTCGCGGAGAACGCCACCCGCCTGCTCGACGGCCGCGAGCTGCGCGCCGTGGTCGACACCGTCGAGTTCTACTGATCCGGGCGGCGATGAGCGTCCGCATCGTGGTGATGGGGCCGAGCGGCTCGGGCAAGTCGACGGTGGGCCTGGCCCTCGCGGAGGCGCTGGACGCGCGGTTCGTCGACGGTGACGATCTGCATCCGCTCACCAGCGTCGACAAGATGGCTGCCGGTGTCCCGCTCGACGACGAGGACCGCATGCCGTGGTTGCGGGTCGTGGGCGAGACGCTGCGCGCGCACGACCGGATCGTGATCGCCTGCTCCGCGCTGCGGCGTCGCTACCGCGAGGCGATCAGGGCGGGGGCGCCGGAGGCGTTCTTCGCGGAGCTCGTCGTCGATCCTGCGGTGCTGGCCGCGCGGATGCGGGCGAGGGAGGACCACTTCATGCCGGCGTCGCTGCTGGACTCGCAGCTCGCGGCGCTGGAGCCGCTGGAGGGCGATGAGCGCGGGGTGCGGGTCGAGGCCACGCGGAACCCCGCCGGGGAGGTCGACGCCATCGTCGCCGCGTGGCGGGACGAGGAGCGTCGGAGGGGCGATCAGTCCTTGCGGTAGCCGGAGCGGCCGAGCGAGAACAGCGCGCCCGCGGTGCCGATCGCGGCGCAGAGCGTCATGGCGCCGATGAGCCAGAGGAGGACGTGCGAGAGGAAGGCGCCGTCGAGCATGGGGGTACTCCGAGTTCTGCAGAAGGGACGGTGTCCTCAGCCTATCGGGTGATCCGGTACCATGGACACGTACCTCGGCGAGGGATGCTTCTGCGCGTGCGCGGATCTCCGTAATCGACGCGGCGAAGCAAGCCCGGTGGCTTTCCTCACGCGTCCGCGTTCGAGTTCACAATTCCAAGACCACCGCGCGGCGCCTTCGCTGCGTGCCCCGAAGGAGAACCCATGTCTGAAGACACCACGGTCCACGCCGAGCTGCGCAACAGCTTCGGCAAGGGCTTCGCCCGTCGTCTGCGCGCCGCCGGCAAGATCCCCGCCGTCATCTACGGCCACGGCACCGAGCCCGTGCACGTCGCGCTCCCGGGCCACCAGGTCTCGCTGATCGTGCGTCGCGCGAACGCGCTGCTCGACCTCGACATCGAGGGCACCTCGCAGCTCGCGCTCGTCAAGGACGTGCAGAAGGACCCGGTGCACCAGATCATCGAGCACATCGACCTGCTGGTCGTGAAGAAGGGCGAGAAGGTCGCGATCGACGTTCCCGTCGTCGTCACGGGCGAGTCGGCTCCCGGCACCATCGTCAACCTCGACGCGACCACGCTGTCGGTCGAGGCCGAGGCCACCCACATCCCGGAGCACATCGAGGTGTCGGTCGAGGGTCTCGAGGAGGGCGCGCACATCACGGCCGCCGACGTCACCCTGCCCAAGGGCTCGTCGCTGCTGACCGACCCCGAGGTCCTGGTCGTCGCGATCGCCGTTCCGGCCGCTCCGGTCGAGGACGAGGCCGAGGCCGCCGAGGGCGAGGCTCCCGCCGAGGCTGCTGAGGAGGCCGCCGCGGAGTGATCTCCGACAGCTTCACCACGGAGGGGACGCGATCGCATCGCGTCCCCTCCGTCGTATCCTGACCGGGTGCGCGGCGCCCGCGAGAGAGGACGAGGAATGGCAGTCACTTGGCTCGTTGTCGGACTCGGCAACCCGGGCCCGCGGTACGAGGCGACCCGCCACAACATCGGCCAGCTGGTCGTCGACGAGTTGGCGAGCAGGCGCGGCGAGACGTTCCGTGAGCACAAGGGCGGTGCTCGTGTGGTGGAGACGTGGCTGCGCCCGGGGGCGGACAAGCTCGTGCTCGCCAAGCCGAACACCTTCATGAACGTCTCGGGGACACCGGTCGCCGCACTGGCCCGGTTCTACTCCGTCGCGCCGGAGCACGTGGTCGTGGTGCACGACGAGCTCGACATCCCGTTCGACACGGTGAAGCTGAAGACGGGCGGCGGCCAC
Source organism: Microbacterium sp. K41 (assembly GCF_004794395.1). Lineage (NCBI taxonomy): Bacteria > Bacillati > Actinomycetota > Actinomycetes > Micrococcales > Microbacteriaceae > Microbacterium > Microbacterium sp. K41. Next base: position 24,280 of record NZ_SSDO01000438.1, read on the forward strand.
GGCGGACACAACGGCGTGCGCGACGTGGCGCGCGCGCTCACGACGCCCGAGTTCCCGCGCGTGCGCGTGGGGATCGGGCGCCCGCCCGGGCGTCAGGACCCCGCCGATTGGGTGCTGTCCCCGTTCGGGAAGGACGAGCGGGCGAACCTGCCGCTCCTCGTCGCGGATGCCGCCGATGCGGTCGAGCTGCTGGTGGACGAGGGGCTCCTGGCCGCGCAGCAGAAGCACCACGCGCCCCGCTGAGCGGTCGTGCGCTCAGGCGGGGGAGCCCGCGAATCCGGCGGCACCACCGACGGCGAACGTGACGAGCACGACGGCGGAGAAGATCACGACGCCGAGCACGGCGAGCACGAGCGCGGCGATCCCGGCACCGCGACCCTGCCGACGGCGGATCGCGATGATGCCGAGGACGAGCGCGGCGACGCCGAACACCGTCCCGGTCCAGAACGACAGCTCCGCCCACAGCACCTGATCTCGCGCCGGGCTGAGGACGCTCAGGTCATTACCGCTCGAGACGCCGTAGGGGAGTCGTCGGCCGATCTCGAAGGCGCTGATGCCGCCGAGGATCGGGGCCACGACGGCCGCGACGAGGGAGAAGACGAGGGCGAGCGAGCCGAGGACGCCGGAGCGCTGCGGAGCCGCATCCGGCACGCTGTAGGCCCCGGACGGCACCGCGTAGCCGCCCACGGGCACGGCGTAGGCACCGGGAGGGGCGGCGGGTGCGACCGGAGCCGCGGTCGGGTACGCGCCGGGGGCAGCGGCGTATGCCTGCG
>NZ_SSDO01000439.1:0-4515 GCF_004794395.1 Microbacterium sp. K41
CGCGGCAGGCCAGTGCCCACCGGCCGGCCGTGAGGTCTTGGCTCTGCACGGCCAGCAGGTGGCGCGCGGCGTCGGCGACCGTCGGCGCCGGCGCGGTCAGACGGTGGGAGCGGAGGCGCTCGGACAGCAGGGCCGCGGGAGTCATGCCCCCATCATGGCGGGTGCCTCCCCCATTCGCGGGTCAGGCCTGCAGCGTGACCTCGCGGCGCTCCGGAAGCACGATCGGGTGCGACCCGGCCATGACCTCCAGCACCCGGATGACCTGGCACGAGTAGCCGAACTCGTTGTCGTACCAGACGTAGAGGATGAGGGTGTTGCCGTGGGCGACGGTCGCGAGCCCGTCGACGATGCCCGCCCTGTGCGATCCCACGAAGTCGGTGGAGACGACGTCGGGGCTCTCGACGTAGTCGATCTGCTGGCGCAGCTTCGAGTGCAGCGAGATGCGCCGCAGGTAGTCGTTGACCTGCTCCTTCTCCACCGGGCGCTCGCAGGTCAGGTGCAGCACCGCGAGCGACACGTCGGGCGTGGGCACGCGGATGGAGCTGCCGGTGAGCTTGCCCTCCAGCTGCGGCAGCGCCTTGGCGACCGCCTTCGCGGCACCGGTCTCGGTGATGACCATGTTGAGCACGGCCGAGCGGCCGCGGCGATCGCCCTTGTGGAAGTTGTCGATGAGGTTCTGGTCGTTCGTGAACGAGTGCACGGTCTCCACATGCCCGGCGACCACGCCGTAGGCCTCGTCGATCGCGGCGAGCACCGGGGTGATCGCGTTGGTGGTGCAGGACGCCGCCGAGACGATGCGGTCCTCCGGCGTGACGTCGGCGTCGTTGATGCCGTGCACGATGTTCTTCAGCGCGCCCTTGCCCGGCGCGGTCAGCAGCACGCGCGCGACCCCGGCGGACCGCAGGTGCTGCGAGAGCCCGGCCTCGTCGCGCCAGCGGCCGGTGTTGTCGACGACGATCGCGTCGTGGATGCCGTAGGTGGTGTAGTCGATCGTGGCGGGGTCGTCGGAGTAGATCACCTGGATGCGGGTGCCGTTGGCGATGATCTGCTCGGCCTCCTCGTCGACCGTGACCGAGCCGGCGAAGCGGCCGTGCACCGAGTCGCGCAGCAGCAGCGAGGCGCGCTTGACGAGGTCGTTGTCGGAGCCCCGGCGCACGACGATGGCACGCAGGCGCAGTCCGCTGCCGCCGCCGGTGTGGGCGATGAGGATGCGCGCGAGCAGACGCCCGATGCGACCGAAGCCGTACAGCACCACGTCGGTCGGGTCGGCGGGCACGGCACCGATCGCGGGGGCCAGCGCCTCTGCCAGGTACTCGTCGAGCGGGCGGCCGCTCGCCGCGTGGCCCTCCGCGAGCCGGGCCACGTCGAGCGAGGAGGCTCCTGGTCCGAGTGCGTGGATGGCCTCGAGCACGGCGAGGGTGTCGTCGATCGAGAGTCGTTCGTGGCCGAGCTGCGCGACGCGGTCGTGCACCTCGACGAGACCGGTCGCCGACAGGCCGAGCAGCCGGTGCCCGTGCAACGACGTGACCACGTCGTGCTCCCGCTTGAGCGCTCCGACGAGCGGGATCATCCGCTCCGCCAGCTCTTCGCTCGCCGTCCATTCGTCGCGGGGTGCCGCGGAATCGTTCATCTGCGTCCTTGCATGTGTGAGCGCGCGCCGAGGTCGCCGGCTCGCGCGAGGTTGCCGGTGGATTCGGGGGATGCCCCCAGCGTACAAGCCGGGTGAGGGCAGCGCCGAATCGGGTGTCCGGGGTCCCCGCCCGTCCGTTCTTTTCGTCTACACTGGTGGAATAATGAGCACTGCACTCTCCGGCGACGGCGCCGACCTGATCATCCGCGGCGGCCGCATCCACACCCTCGACCCGCGCGACACCACCACGTCGGCCCTCGCCGTGCGCGACGGGGTGATCGTCGCCACCGGTGCCGATGCCGAGGCGCTCCCCGCCCGGAGCACGCTCGAGCTCGACGGCCGCACGGTCGTGCCCGGCCTCAACGACGCCCACCTGCACGCCGCCTGGCTCGGCGCCCGCTGGCCCCACCTCTTCTTCTCCGACACCCCGCCGGAGCAGCAGCCGTCCGGCCGCCTGGTCTCCACGGCCGGGGAGCGACGCGCCACCCTGCGACGGGCATGGCGGCTGCTCGCCGAGCTCGGGATCACCAGCTACACCGAACCCGGCATCGGCCCCGGCGAGGACGACGGCGAGACGGGCTGCTTCGGCAGCGACATGCTCGACGCCTACGTGGAGCTGCACCGCGAGGGCGCGCAGACCTCCCGCGTCACGCTGCTGCGCCTGTTCGGCACGATCGACGGCGAGAGCACGCTCGACGACTTCGAGCGCGGGCTCCAGACCCCGCCGCCCTCGACCGACGCGCGCTGGCTCGCGATCCCCGGGGTCAAGATCTTCGCCGACGGCATCCCGCCGATGGCCACCGCCTGGACGGACGAGCCCTACGCCGACGGCACGACCGGACACCTGCTCACGCGCGGCGGCGGCGATCCGCTGTCGGCGTTCCAGCGCATGATCGAGCTCGCCGCCGCGCGCGGCCTGCAGATCGCGGTGCACGCCACGGGCGACCGCTCGATCGCCGAGTTCCTCGCGGTGCTGGAACGGCTCGACCCGGCACCCGCCGCGCCGGGACCGCACTACGTCGTGCACGGCGACCTCGCGACGCCCGCGCAGATCGCCCGCATGCGCGACATCGGCGCCGGGTTCGCGATCCAGCCGCTGATCGCCGCGCACACCCACTCGTGGGCCGCCGTCCAGCTCGGCGAGGCACGGGTCGCCGCGGCCTGGCCGCTCGCCGAGATGTTCGGCTCGGGCGCCCTCACCACGTTGACGAGCGACGCCCCGATCGCGACCCCGGACTGGCGCCCGAGCCTCGACGCCTCACTGCGGCTCGTGACCGCGGCGGGCGGGGCGGACGACGCGGAGCTGCGGCGACGGCTCCTGCGCGCGATGACCGTGGAGGCCGCGCGGCAGGACGGCGCCGCCGACTGGAAGGGCACGCTCGAGCCGGGTCGCGTCGCCGACCTCACGGTGCTCGACGAGGATCCGCTCGAACCAGGGCGGGCGTTCACCTCCGTCACGGTGGAGCGCACGGTCGTCGACGGCCGGACGGTCTTCGCGCGCGACTGAGGCGGCAGCGGCCCCGCCCGGCCCCCGGCGGCGGATCGAGAACGTGCCGGAAACCCGCCGGGAAGGCGCGGTTTCGCGCCCGCATCCCCGCACGTCACGCGACGGGCACACACGAAAACGGCGGGCGGCATGTTCACGCATGCCGCCCGCCTCTGATCCCCCTCGGACCAGTCTCAGACCACGGTTCTCACACCGCGGTGGCCACCAGCACCCGCGGGCTCCCCGGCAGGGCGATCGTGTCGCGCACCGACCAGCCGGCGTCGCTCAGCCAGCCGCGCACCTCGGACTCCGGGTACACCACGGTGCCGTCGATCACCAGGTACTCCCCCGCGTGGAGGGCGTCGAGCGCGCGCTGCTCGGCGTCGTCGTCGAGGAAGAAGTCGAGCACGGTCAGGGTCGCACCGTCGGCCGCGGCCGCCCGCAGGTTGCGGAAGATCTGCGCGTTCTCCTCCGCCGAGAAGCGGTGGATCACGTGGTTGGCGAACACGGCGTCGTACGAGCCCTCGGGCGTCGCGGTCGCGGTCTCCCCCACCTCCACGGTCGTGCGGTCGGCCACGCCCGCGGACTGCACGGCCTCGGCCAGGCCGTCCTCGAACCCTGGCGCGTACACGAAGGTCGTGTGCAGCTGCGGGTTGCGCGCCATGACCGACAGCGCGAACTCGGCCGAGAGCCCGCCGAAGTCGAGGGCGTTCGTGGCACCGGAGAGGTCGACGAGGCGTCCGAACTCCTGCGCGTGCAGGCGGTTGTACGTCATGACGCCCGCCATGAACGTGCCCCAGCGGGCGTCGTCCATCTGCAGGTCACCCGGCTGGGTGGTGTCGACGGTGTGCGCGAACTGCAGCCAGTGCGGGTAGCTGATCTCGTCGAGGAAGGTGAGGAACGGCGCGAGGTCGATCGCGGCGGCGTCGCCCGTGAGGTAGGCCGCGGCGTCGTCGGCGAGGGCGTAGCGTCCGTCGGTGCGCACGAGCAGCCCCTTGGCCGCCATCGCGTCGGCGAGCAGGCGCGCGATGCGCTCGCTCACCCCGCAGCGCTCGGCGATCGCGCTGACCGTGTCTGCGCCGTCGGCGACGGCGGCGAACAGGCCGATCCGGCTGGCCTGGAACAGCTGCTTGGCGGCCATGTAGCCGGTGGCGATGTCGAGGATCCGCGCGGCGTCCGGCGTGGAGGTGTCGGTCATGGGGTGCCTTTCGATTGTCTACGAACGTGGGAAATAAAGGTCAGGGTGCGGGCCGTCCGACGGGCCCCGGCTCAGTCCGCGAGGAAGTCGCGGACCGCCGCGCGGAACTCCGGCGTGTGCGGCGCCGTGAGGTGGTCCCCCGGCACCCGCTGCACGCGGGCGTCGGGCAGCAGTGCGGCGGGTGCCGGGGGACCACCTCAC
>NZ_SSDO01000440.1:0-13821 GCF_004794395.1 Microbacterium sp. K41
CCGCGCCGGGGCAGCCGTGCGCGCGCGCAGCTCGGGGATCAGCTCCGCGAACCGCCGGCCGATCGGCTTGGCCGCGCCGGACTGGTCGACCAGGCCGAGCGAATACTCCAGGTCGGGGAAGTCGCCCAGGTCGCGGCTCACGTCGTGGGAGCACCACCACGTGACGCCCCAGAGGTTCTCGGTCCGCGCCGAGGAGCGCAGCGTCGCCTCCAGGAACCCGGGCATCTCGTCGGGTTCCAGACAGTTCGACGGCGCTCCGACCTCCTGCAGCCACACCGGGCGCTGCGGGTCGGTCGCGAACGCCCGCGACAGCTCGATCAGATACTCGGCGTGCCGGTCGGCGGCGACGGAGCGACCGCCGTAGCGCTGCGCCGTGCCGTTGAAGATCCACGAGTGGATCGTGGTCATGGCGCCCAGGCGCGAGGCGTGCGCCGGGGCGAACCCGTGCTCGTCCATGTACCAGACCGCGTCGTACTCGCTGTGCACGTGAGGAAGTCCGGGAGCGGCCTCCCCCGCGGCCGCGAGCAGCGTCTCGATCCACGCCCCGGCCTCGTCGACCGTGACCGGCCACGGCGCGGGGTGCGTGTGCGCCGAGAACTGGTTGACCTCGTTGCCGAGCGTGAGGCCGAGGAAGTTCGGGGCATCGCGCAGCGCCTCCGCGAGCCGCTGCACCAGGGCGACCTGCCCGTCGAGCGCCCTCGGATCGGTGAACATGTTGCGGTCGTGCCAGGTGTACAGCCAGGCGGGCACGAAGTCGAAGCTCGACAGGTGGCCCTGGATCACGTCGACGCTCGCGTCGAGCTCGAACTCGGCGGCGATGTCGACCATCGCCCGCACGTCGTCGAGAGCCTTCGGGCGGATGAGGTTGCGGTTCGGCTGCAGCACGGTCCACAGCGGGAACACGCGCACATGGTCGAGGCCCAGTTCGGCGAGGGCGGCGAAGTCGCGGCGCACGTCGTCGGGCGTGAAGTCGAGCCAGGAGTGCATCCAGTCCTTCGACGGCGTGTAGTTCGCCCCGAACCTCAGGGGAGCGTCGAGAGCGCCACGCTGCGTCATGTGTTCGCACCTTTCGGACAGAGCCCCCCGACGAGGGCGGATCGCACCACTATAACGCTTGAGCAGCGGGACCGCGGCACGAGATTCCGCTCGCCGCCTGCGCTCTCCGCTCCCTCTCTTGACACCGATGGATTCGGATGGTTTCATCAGCTAAAGCGCTGTAGTCCCGTCCTGTCGGACCCGCGCCGAATCGCCCGCCTCGAGGAAGAAGCACGATGAGAGTTCCCGCACGCATGGCTGCACTGGCAACCTTCACGATCGGCGCCCTCGCGCTCGCCGGCTGCACCGGCGGTGGCGCCGGCGCCGGAGACGCCGGGCCGATCGACACCTCCGGCGACCTGAGCGGCACGATCCAGTTCCAGACCTGGTCGCTCAAGAACGAGAAGTTCACGCCGTACTTCGAAGACCTGATCGACGCGTTCGAGAAGGAGCACCCCGACGTGAAGGTCGAGTGGCTCGACCAGCCCGGCGACGGCTACCAGGAGAAGATCCTCAGCCAGGCCAACGCCGACACCCTGCCCGACGTGCTCAACCTGCCGCCCGACATCGCCTACCCGCTGGTCGCCGCGGGCAAGCTGGTCGACCTCGACACGGCCGACCCCGACCTGAAGTCGGCGTACAACACGGGCGCGTGGGAGGCCTACAGCCAGTACCCGGGCGTCGACGGCACCTACGGTCTGCCGTGGTACCTGTCGAGCGATGCGTCGTGGTGGAACCTGGCGCAGCTCGCCCCCTACGGCGTCACGGAGCAGAACCTGCCGACCACGGTCGACGAGCTGCTCACGCTCGCCACCGACGTGGCCACCGAGTCGGGCGGCAAGGTGCAGCTGCTCTCCTCGATCCCCGCGCTCGACACGTTCACGGCCGCGGGCATGGAGGTCATCGACGACAAGGGCGAGTTCGACTTCAACACCGACGAGGCCGCCGCGATCATCCAGAAGTACGCCGACGCATACGCCGCGGGCGCCATGCCCGCCGAGGCCCTCACCGGCGACTACGGCGGCAACGCCGAGGCCTACATCCAGGAGAAGGTCGCCTTCACGACCGGCGGCACCGGCTTCACGACCGATCTGCAGAAGGACGCCCCGTCGCTGCTGGCGAACACCGTCGCCACCCCGCGCCTCGGCATCGCGCCGCTCTACGTGCAGGGCCTGAACGTCTCCGCCGACTCCGACAACAAGGAAGCCGCGCTCGCGTTCGCCGAGTTCGCGACGAACCAGGAGAACCAAGTGGCGTTCTCGTCGCTCGCGGTCGGGACCGCACCCGGAACGGCCGAGGGCGGCGACCAGGTCGTCGAGAACATCGCCTCCTCCGTCACCGACGAGAAGCAGCTCGCCGCGATCGACACGGTGTTCGGCGCGATGAAGGACGCCAAGGCCCTGCCGTTCCAGTGGACGTCGGACATGGCGACCTACATGACGCAGCAGATCGCGCTCGCGGTCAACGGCGAGGCCGACCCGAAGGCCCAGCTCGACAAGATCGTCGAGTACGCCAACGCGAACCGCGTGGACCAGTGACCATGAGCGCGAGCACCGGCACCCGGCAGCGAAGGACGACGATGAGGTCCCACCGGTGGTTCACCCCGTGGCTGCTCCTCGCCCCCGCCGTGATCTGGGTGCTGGTGTTCGCGCTGTGGCCGTTCCTCAACACCGTCGTCCTCAGCTTCACGAACGCCCGCCCGCTGCGCACCCCCGAGTTCGTGGGCGGCGCGAACTACGAGCGCATGTTCGGCGACGAGATGTTCTGGAACGCGCTGACGACGTGCCTCATCTATGTGGTCGTGTGCGTGCCGCTGCTCACGATCCTGCCGCTGCTGCTCGCCCTGCTGGTGCAGAAGAAGCTGCCGGGCATCTCGTTCTTCCGCACCACCTTCTACTTCCCCGTGATCGCCTCGGTCGTGGTGGTCGCCCTCATCTGGACCTGGCTGTTCGACAGTCGCGGCATCATCAACCAGACCCTGGAGTTCCTCGGTCTGATCGACAAGCCGATGGCGTTCCTCGTCGACCGCTGGCTGCTGCTGGGCTGCGCCATCCTGCTCACGGTCTGGAAGGGCCTGGGCTACTACATGGTCGTGTACCTCGCGGCGCTGGGGAACGTGGGCAAGGAGCTGCACGAAGCTGCGATGCTCGACGGTGCCGGCTCGTTCCGTCGCTTCCTCTCGGTGACGATCCCGTCCGTGCGCGGCGCCATGCTCCTCATCTCGGTGCTGATCGCGGTGTCGGCCATGCGCGTGTTCGCCGAGCTCGACGTGCTGTCCAAGAGCACCGGCGGCCCCGGCGGCTACGACATGTCGCTCGTGATGCTGATCCGCCAGGTGGGCTCCGGACTCAACGGCAACATCGGCTACGCCTCCGCGATCAGCGTGGCCCTGTTCCTCCTGACGCTCGTGCCCCTGGCCGCGATCGCGTTCATGAACCGCGAGAAGAAGGCGAAGGTCTCCGCATGACCACGCTCACCCCGCCGCGCGCCGACGACCGCGCCGACGACGCCCCGGTCCGCCCCGCGCGCGAGCGCATCTTCCGGCACCGCGGCTCCGGCGACTTCAGCAAGCCGACCCTCGGCGGGCTGATCGGCCGCTACGCGCTGCTCCTCCTGGTGCTCTTCCTGGTGATCGGGCCGTTCGTGTGGCAGCTGTCCACGTCGTTCAAGGGTCCGCAGGAGAACATCTACTCGTTCCCGCCGGAGCTGATCCCGCGCGACCCCACCCTGCAGAACTACACGCGCGTCGCCGACATCGTGCCGGTGTACCTGTACGCGTGGCACTCCCTGCTCGTCTCGCTCGGCACGGTGCTGAGCAACGTGATCCTGGCGACCTTCGCGGGCTACGCGCTGGGCTGCATGCGGTTCCGCGGCAAGTGGATCGTGATGGGCATCCTGCTCTCCACCCTGCTGTTCCCCGGCGAGGTGACCGTGACCAGCAACTTCCTCACCATCCGCGCCCTCGGGCTCGCGGACACGCTGTGGGGCGTGTTCCTGCCCGGAGCGATCAGCGCCATGAACGTGCTGCTCGTGGCCACCGCGTGCCGCATGATCCCGAAGGACGTGCTCGACGCGGCGACCGTCGACGGCGCGACCACGTGGCAGCGCATCCGGCACATCGTGTGGCCCAACATCCGCGGCATGGTGTCGGTCGTCGCGATCTTCGCGTTCATCGGCGCGTGGGACGACTACCTGTGGCCGCTGATCGTGCTCTCCGACCCCGCGAAGTACACGCTCACGGTCGGCATGGCGTACCTGAACAGCAGCTTCTCGGTCGACCCGCGCCTGATCGCCGCGGGCACCATGATCGCCCTCGTGCCGATCATCATCATGTTCTCCTTCACGCAGCGGTTCTTCTTCAAGGGCGTGCAGGAGGGTGCGCTGAAGGGGTGACCGCGGCGCCGTTGACCCCGGCCGCCGGTCCGGCCGATCCCCCGTCGTCGCGCCCGCACGCCGGGGTGCTGCCCGGCGACGTGTTCGCGTTCGCTTTCGATCCCGCCCTGGGGCCGCAGCGGCTGGACGTGCCGGGGCTCTCCGACCTCACCGTCACCCCCGAGACCGTGCTGCACTGGGCGTTCTACGCCGACGGGGCGGACGCGACCCTGGCTCCGCACGCGGCGCTCGCGGTGACGGTGGACGTGCGTACGGCGGACGGGACCCGGCTGAGCGACCACGCCGCCGTCCGCGACCGCTACGACGTGCCGCTCACGCCCGAGGCGCAGTTCGCCGCCCGCTGGAGCCTCCCGGAGCAGTGGAACGCCGATACGGTCGCGCTCGCCCCTCTGTCGACCGGGGGCGCGGTGCGGGCCACGGTCGAGCTGGTGCTGGGCGCGCCGTCGCTCACGGGCGCGGAGGGTCTGCCCGCCCGCGCGACCGGATTCGTGCAGGTCCGTGTGGAGGAACGCCGACCGGCGGACCCCGACCTGCCGCCGGTCGAGCGCGTCGACACCCGCCGCGGCACGCACTCCGGACCGCGGTTCTCGCGCGGCAACACGATCCCGGCGGTGGCGGTGCCGCACGGCTTCACGTTCGTCACGCCGGCGACCGACGCCGTGGACGCCCGCTGGCCGTACCGCCCGTTCGTGCACGACGATCCGCGGGGCCGCCGCCTGGAGGCCCTGCAGTTCTCGCACCAGCCGAGCCCGTGGATCGGTGATCGCTCGGTGCTGCAGCTCATGCCGTTCCTCGGCCGCGCCCGCTCGGGGCGCGCGGCACGGCGACGGTGGATCGTGCCGGGCAGCGAACGGGCGCGCCCCCACGAGTACGCCGCCGACCTTGGCGACGGACTGCACGTGGCGATGACCGCGACCTCGCACGCGGCGGCGTTCCGGGTGGCCGCCGACGACCCCACGGCCACCGTCGGCTTCGTGATCGATCAGCTCACCGACGACGGCCGCCTGACCTGGACGGACGACGGCGAGTTCCAGGGCTGGATCCCGGAGGGCGCGGAGGACTGGGGCAGCGCGCCGCGCTGCTACTTCGCCGGGGCGACGGTCGGCGCGACCGAGGCGCGCGGCCGGCTCGACGACGACGGGCGCGAGCGCGTCGCCGGGCACCTCGACGGGCGCGGCAGCCTGGAGGTCCGCATCGCGGTGTCGTTCCTGTCGATCGCGCAGGCCCGGCGCAGCCTCGCCCAGGAGGCTCCGCCGTCCCGGTCCTTCGAGGAGCTGCGCGCCGCCGCAGCCGCCGCGTGGGACCGCCTGCTCGGCCGTGTGACCCTCCCTCCGCTCGACCCGCGGCAGCGGCCGTACCGCGGTCTCGCCGACGAGGAGCATCGCGCCCGGATCGCGGCGGCCCTGCACCGCATGCACCTGTACCCGAACACGGCGAGCGAGAACGCGGGCACCACCACCGCGCCCGACCACCGCTTCGCCGACGTGTTCGCGCCGCGCGCGCCGTTCGGGGAGACCGAGACCAGTGCGCCCGTAGCCGCGGGCGAGCTCGTGGTGAACAACGGCTACTGGGACACCTACCGCACGGAGTGGCCCGCGCTGGCGCTGCTCGACCCCACCCTGACCGGGCAGCTGCTGGACGGCCAGCTCGCCCAGTTCCGGCGGGGCGGGTGGATGGCGCGGTGGAGCGCCCCGGGGTACGTCGACAGCATGGTGGGCACGTCGAGCGACCAGATCTTCGCCGACGCCGCGCGCTGGGGTGTGGCGTTCGACCGGGAGGCCGCGTTCGAGAGCGGCTGGCGCCACGCGTGCGAGCCGGGGCCGGACGCCCGTCGCGGCCGCAAGGGCATCGGTCGCGGGCGCTTCACCGGGTACATCTCCTCCGACGTGCCGGAGGGCATGAGCTGGAGCATCGAGAACGCCGTGAGCGACGCGGCCCTCGGGCGGTTCGCGCGGCAGCTCGCCGATGACGCCGCCACCGCCACGGACGCCGCCCGCTACCGCGCGTTCGCCCGCTACCTCGCCAACCGCGCCCGGTCGTACCGCACCCTGTTCGATCCCGACTCGGGCTTCTTCCGCGGCCGCGACGCGCACGGGTCGTTCGCGCCCGGCTTCGACCCCCGGGTGTGGGGTGGCGACAACGTGGAGACCAACGCGTGGGGGATGTCGGTCGGCGCGGTGCACGATGGCCCCGCGCTCGCGACGCTGTACGGCGGCCCCGCCGGTCTCGGCCGCCACCTCGACGCGCTGTTCGCCGAGCCGGAGACCGCCGACGAACGCTTCGGCGGCGCCTACGGCACGGTCATCCACGAGCAGCGGGAGGCCCGCGCGCTGCGCTCCGGCATGTGCGCGATCTCGAACCAGCCCGCCCACCACATCCCCTTCCTGTATGCGTTCACCGACCGCCCGTGGGCGGGCGCTGCGATCGTGCACGACCTCGCGGGGCGTCTGTTCGCCGGCGCGCACATCGGGCAGGGCTTCCCCGGCGACGAGGACAACGGCGAGATGAGCGCCTGGTGGCTGTGGGCGGCGCTGGGCCTGTATCCGCTCGAGCTCGCCTCCGGGCGGCTGCGCATCGGCTCCCCGCTGTTCGACGACGTCCGCGTCGACCGCGGTGACGGGTCGACGCTGCGGATCCGCGTGCAGCGGAGCGAGCCGGGCGCCCACGTGCTCCGGTCGGCGCTGCTCGACGGCGACCCCCTCCCCACGGCCGACCTGCCCGTGGAACGACTGACCGGCGATGCGGTGCTCGACCTGACCTTCACGCTCGACCCCGCGGAGGCGCTGGAGGCCGCGGCGCCCGACGACGCCGTCGAGCCGTGGCACCCGGACCTGACCTCGGAGGCGGGCGAGGCGATCGCCTCCCGGGGCCTCGACCACGCGGCGCGACTGTTCGACGACGGCGACCCCGCGGGGGCCGACGGCGTGAGCCTGCGGCCGGGCGAGTGGGTGGGGTGGCGCTTCCCCGCGGCGCGCGACATCACCGACGGGAGCGTGACCGCGGTCACCGCGACGCCCGCGTCCGGGTGGCACTGGGAGGTCGAGCGGGCGGACGGCGGGTGGGAGCGGGTGGCCGCGACCCATGCCGAGGCGCTGCGGCCGGATCGCACGACCCCGTTCACCCTGGCCGCACGGACCGTGACCCCGGCGATCCGCCTGTGCGCGGACGCCGAGGTCACGATCCGTCAGCTCGAGCTGTTCGCCCTCGCGCCGGTCACTTCGTCAGCGTGAACGTCACCTCGGTGCTGTTGCCGGCGACGTCGACCACCTGCAGCGTGTTGACCCCGAGGACGGCACCGAGCACGCCGGGCTTCAGCACGTCGAGGTCGCGGGACTCCCCGTTCTCCAGGTCGGTCGGCACGCCGTTCAGCACGACCCGGTCGATGAGCCCCTCGTCGTGCAGCCGGAAGCTCACCCGCTTGTAGCCGTCGTCCTTCTGCTTGGTGAACTGCGCGCCGCTCTTGAACGTCACGGTGGGCGCGGTCGTGTCGGCCGGAGGCGCCTGGAAGACCGTGGCCTCTCCCTTCAACGCCTGCGTGATCCCGGACAGGTAGGCGGACTGGTCGGTCGCCGTGAGGTTGTAGGCGACGTAGACGCCGTACCCGTCGGCGACCGTGCGCTGCGCGAAGTCTGCCGCGGTGGCGGCGCTCGTGTTCGACAGGTCGATCGCCGCGGCGCCGAGCCGCGCGCGATCGTCCAGGCCCGGCACGGTCGGGGCGTCGTACGTCGGGTAGTACGGGTTCCAGGCGTGGTCGAGCACCCCGTCGACGTCGAACTGCGTGAAGTCGGTGGTGGTGTACGACGGGCCGATCGCGTAGAGCGTGATGAGCTTGTCGGGGCCGAGCCGCTCGCGCAGCGCGGTCGCCAGCCACCCGAACGACTGGGTATTGGGCTGCGGTGTGCCGTTGGCGCCGTACTCCGTCCACTCGTCGTCGAAGTCGATGCCGTCGAGGCCGTACGTGGTCACCGCGTCCTCGAGCTGCGCGGCGAAGGCGTCGGCGGCGGCGAACGAGGTGAAGTTCGCGAACCCGGCCCCCTGGTGGTTGCCGAGCACGGAGAGCAGCACCTTCGTGCCCTGCGCCTGCAGCGGCCGGATCTGGTTCTCCGCATCCTGCAGGGTCTCGGTCACCCGCTCGTTCAGGTGCAGGTACGCCTGCTGGCCGTCGTAGTTGATGTTCGCGGCGAAGATCATCGCGAGATCCACGGCGGGGCGACCCGAATCGGCCAGGGTGTAGTCGGCGACGTTCGCTAAATCGTTCGAGTTGACCTCGACGTAGACCGCCAGCTTCGCCTCGTCGACGGTGGCGTCCGCAGCGGCCGGGCCCGTCGCGGCGACCGCGGTGAGGGCCACCGCAGCGGCGGAGAGGGCGGCCGTGAAGGCGCGCCGATGGCGGTGACTTCTGGATGAGGACGGATACATGGGGGTTCGTCTCCTTCGGCATCGTTGTCGAGCGCGAGCCGCATCGGCGCGACTCGCGGCCGACTATATCGCTTAAGTTCTGCGGGTGAAAGAGTGGACGATCCGCCCTTGGCCTCCGCCGCCGTTCCGCGGGATGCTGGGGGCATGCGTTCGCTCAGCCTGCTGTGGCGGTACCCGGTCATCACCCTCACCGTGCTGGCGTTCGCCCTGGTGGGCGTGCTGCACGCGGTCGATCAGCAGCAGGTCGGGCGCTGGATCGCGACGGTGTACGTCGCCGCGGTCGTGGTGTGGACCCTGATCGGGATGGTGCGCGACGTGCTCCGCGGCCACGTCGGCCTCGACGTCCTCGCGGTCGTGGCGATGGTCGCGACGCTCGCCGTCGGCGAGTACATCGCGGCGCTCATCATCGTGCTGATGCTGTCGGGCGGGGAGGCGCTGGAGGACTTCGCCGGCCGCCGCGCCCGCCGCGACCTGTCGGCCCTGCTCGACCGGTCGCCGCGCATCGCCCACGCGCTGCACGACCCCGGCGACGCGCAGTCGGACGAGGCGCACGACGTGCCGGTCGACGAGGTCGCGGTCGGTGATGTGCTGCTGGTGCGTCCGGCCGAGATCGTGCCGGTCGACGGCACGCTGCTGACGACCGAGGGCGAGTTCGACGAGTCCTCGCTCACCGGTGAGAGCCTGCCGGTCTCGCGGCACGCGGGCGAGGAGGTGCTGTCCGGCGCGATCAACGGCAGCCGGGCGATCCGCCTCCGCGCCCTGCGCACCGGAGCCGACAGCCAGTACCAGCAGATCGTCGCCCTCGTGCATCAGGCCGAGTCCTCGCACGCGCCCATCGTCCGTCTCGCCGACCGGTTCGCGATCCCCTTCACCGCCGTCGCGCTCGTCCTGGCTGGCACCGCGTGGGCGCTGTCGGGCGATGCGACGCGCTTCGCGGAGGTGCTCGTGCTCGCCACCCCGTGCCCGCTGCTGATCGCGGCACCCGTGGCGTTCCTCGGCGGCCTGTCCCGGGCCGCGAAGTCGGGCGTGATCATGAAGAGCGGGGCCGTGGTCGAGCAGATCGCGCGCGTCCGGTCGGCCGCGTTCGACAAGACCGGCACGCTCACGCAGGGCCGCCCGGAGCTGGTCGAGGTGCGACCGGCGCCCGGCTTCGACGCGGACGAGGTGCTGCAGCTCGCCGCCTCGGCCGAGCAGTACTCGTCGCACGTGCTGGCCGCGGGTATCCGCACCGCCGCCGAGGCGCGGGGGCTGCCCCTCGAGGCGGCCGCGGAGGCGAGCGAGACCGCGACCAACGGCGTCTCCGCGACGATCCGGGGCCGCACGGTCGTGGTCGGCAAGCCCGCCTACGTCGCGTCGCTGGCGCCAGACACCGTGCGCGCCGAGCTGGGCACGGGCGAGGCGGCCGCCTACGTCGCGGTGGACGGTCGCTTCGCCGGAGCGCTCCTGCTCGCCGATGCGGCGCGGCCGGAGGCCGCCGCGGTCGTCTCGTGGCTGCGGCTGCACGAGGTGGAACGGGTCGCGATGCTCACCGGCGACGTGCGGTCGACGGCGGAGTCGGTGGCGCATCAGCTGGGCATCGAGGAGGTCCACGCCGAACTGCTCCCGCCGGAGAAGGTGCGGCTCGCGGCCGAGCTCGAACCGCGGCCCGTGCTGATGGTCGGCGACGGCGTCAACGACGCCCCGGTGCTCGCGGCGGCCGACATCGGCATCGCGATGGGCGCCAAGGGGGCGACCGCGGCGGGCGACGCGGCCGACGTGGTGATCCTCGTCGACTCGCTCGCGAAGGTCGTCGACGCGGTCGCTATCGGCCGGCACACCCTGCGCGTCGCGCTCACGGCGATCTGGATCGGCATCGGGTTGAGCGTCGGGCTCATGGTCGTGGCGATGACGGGCCTGATCCCCGCGGTCGCCGGGGCGCTCGTGCAGGAGCTCGTCGACCTCGCCACGATCCTCTACGCCCTCCGCGCGCTGAGCGGTCCGCCGAGCGGACTGCGCCCCGGTGCCGACGGCACGGGTGCGGACGCGGTCCCTGCGGTCGCCGCGACGCCCGCGCCCGGCCGCTGACCGGCGCGCTCACCCCTCCTCCACGACGCCGTCCGACGACGGTCACCGCACCGATGGGGTCTTCGCGCGCGGGCGCCTGCGGAATACCGTGACACCGTGGACGTCCTGGCAGACACTGGAGGCATGCCCGTGAACGACCCGCAGATCTGGACGCTGCTCGGCGTCTTCGCCGCCGTGATGCTCGGCGGGATGACCCTCATGACGACGCAGCTCAGTCGTGTCATCCGCTCCGAGGTCGGTCGCGTCGAAGGCACCCTCTCCGCCCGCATCGACCGCGTCGAAGGCACCCTCTCGGCCCGCATCGACGGGATCGACGCCCGCCTCGGTCGGATCGAGTCGAAGGTGGAAGACCTCGACAAGGAGCTCACGAACCTCGCCGTGCGGTTCTGGCGCTCGCAGTGACGCCCCGCGCCCGGCTCAGACGCGCACGTCCCCCACGAGGTTCACCCGGATCCCCATCCCGTCGAACATGGCGGCCTTCGCGATGAGGGCCCGGTCCGCGGTCTCGGCGTCGGGCGCATAGACGAGCTGCGCGTGGTTGGCCTTGTGCCGCGCCATGAACTGGTCGCGCGAGATGCCGTGCAGCACCACGTGGGCGATCGGCCACTCCGGGTTGGTGGCGTCCTTGCGGCGCTGCGTCTCCTCCTCCGGCAGCTCGACGACCGAGGCGCGGAAGATGTCGGCCTGCAGCACACCGTCCGCGATGAACACGCGCGACAGCACGACCTCGCCGGGCTTCGAGACGCCGTTGATGGTGGCGCCGCCCGCGGGGAAGAACACATGGCCCTGGCGCCAGCCCTCCGCGTGCTCCCAGCCGCCGAGGTGCGAGGCGGGCACGGAGCCGGAGATCTCGTACACCCACACGAACTGCCCGTCGAAGTCCTCGCCCCAGCGCACGTCGTGCAGCGTGTTGTCTGGCACGAGGCCCATCGCCCGCCAGACCCGGTCGGTCACGAGTGCGTCGACCGCGACGCCCTCGTCGGCCTCGTTGAAGTGCGGGAACGCGCGGCCCTCGTGCAGCACGCGGGAGCCGTCGCGCGACGTGACCGGCGGGCGCTCCGTGGTGTTGAGGATGCCCTCGGCGAGGTCGGACGCGGGCACCAGGTCTTTGAGACCCTGCTGGTACTGGATGCCGACGGCGTCGAGCCCGAAGTCGTCGGCGATGCGCAGCGCGGCGATGTACATCTTGAGCTGCCACTGCACCTGCTCGCGCGTGAGCTCGGTCGCGGCGTCGTCGCCGTAGCGGAAGGTCATGCCGTGGTCGATCAGCCAGTCGTACGCGGCGTCGGCCTCGTCCTCCGTCACGGTCAGCATTTCGGCGTACAGCGCCGACTGCGACAGCCGCTCCTTGTAGATGCCGGTGTGGTTGAGCAGTTCGTCGTCGAAGATCGCGTTGTACATGCCCATGCAGCCCTCGTCGAACACGCCGATGATGGCCTTGTCGGCGCGCAGCTGCGCGGCCAGGGCCTCACCGAGCTGCTTCTCCGGGCTGTCCGGCAGCGCGGGCAGCGGACGCACGTGCGACTGGTCGTGCGTGATCGCGCCGGTCTCGGTCCACTCGCGGATGCCGTCGATGAACCAGTCGTCGGTGTAGTCGACCGACCAGGTGGTGGCGTAGGGCTTGCCCATCTTCGTGAGCCCGGCGTTCAGGCCGAGCAGACCGACCAGCCCCGGCCAGTCACCAGCGAAGTTGGCGACCGTGAGGATCGGGCCCTCGTGCGTGCGCAGCCCGGCGAGCACGTGGTGCGAGTACTGCCAGTTGGCGATCGCGACCACCAGCGGGGCATCGGTGGGGATGTCGCGGAACACCTCGAGGCCCATGCGCTGGCTGGAGATGAAGCCGTGACCGGTCTCGGGGTCGACGCCGAACGGCCGGATCACCTCCCAGCCGAGGTCGTTCAGCACGCCCGTCACACCCGCTTCGAGCTCCACCTGGGTCGGCCACCCGGCGACGTTCGCCGACTCGCGCAGATCGCCCGAGGTGATGAGGTACGCGGTCTTCGGTGCCGCGGTCGGGCGCGCGGCGGGCGCGGGCAGGGTGTACGTGGTCATGGTGCCTCCGGGGTCGGGGTGGTCGGGGTCGCGCCGCGCTGGTCCGCGGCGAGGTCGTGGACGACGGATGTGGTCCCCTCGTACAGCCGCACGTAGCGGTCGAACAGGGCGTCGTAGAAGGGGCGCAGCGCCGCGTCGGGCCGCACGGTCTCGGCGATCGGGTTCCAGTCGTCGATGGCGGGAGCGGCACCCGGGGCCGCGGTGGCTCCGGCGGCGAGGAACGCGGCGCCGTAGCTCGCGCCGATGGTCGTCTCGGGCACCTCCTGCACGAGTCCCGTGACGTCGGACACGATCTGGAGCCACAGGCGCCCCTGGGTGCCGCCGCCGACCGCGACGATGCGGCGGATGTCGGCGCCGGCGGCCCGCATGGTCTCGACGTTGTGGCGCACGCCGAGTGCCGTGGCCTCGAGCGCCGCGCGGTACAGGTCGCCGCGGGTGTGCTCCAGCGTGAGGCCGGCGATCACGCCCCGCGCATCCGGGTCCTGGATGGGCGTGCGCTCGCCCGCGAAGTACGGCAGCATCAGGAGCCCGCGGGCGCCGGGGCCGGAGGTGGCGGCCTCGCCGAGCAGCTCCGGGTAGTCCGCGCCGGTGAGGTCCTTCAGCCAGGCGGTGAGCGCGCCGGAGGTCGAGAGTCCGCCGGCGAGGTTGCGCGTGCCGGCGAAGGCACCGGCGGTCGTCCACATCGAGGGCGTGCGCAGGGTCTCGGCGCCGGTGGCGACGAGGAACATCGTGGTGCCGTACATCAGCATCAGGTCGCCGAGCTCGTGCGCGCCCACGCTGACGGCCTCGGTCCAGGCGTCGATGGTGCCGGTGACCACGGGGGTGCCGGCGGGGATGCCGGTGGCGGCGGCGGCCGCG
>NZ_SSDO01000441.1:0-1211 GCF_004794395.1 Microbacterium sp. K41
GGCAGCGGCGGTCCGGTGCGGGTGCCCACCGGACGAGCGCTCCTCGGGCGGATCCTCGACGGGCTCGGCCGCCCGATCGACGGCAAGGGGCCGCTCGTCGCCCCCACCGTGAGCCTCGACCATGCCACGCCCTCCCTCCTGGAGCGCGACCGCATCACCGCCCCGCTCCCCCTGGGCGTGCGCGCCCTGGACACGCTCGTGAGCGTCGGCCGCGGTCAGCGCGTCGGCCTGTTCGCGGGCTCCGGGGTGGGCAAGTCGTCGCTGCTGTCGATGATCGCGCGCGGCACGGAGGCCGAGGTCACCGTGATCGCGCTGGTCGGCGAGCGCGGACGCGAGGTGCGCGA
Source organism: Microbacterium sp. K41 (assembly GCF_004794395.1). NCBI lineage: Bacteria > Bacillati > Actinomycetota > Actinomycetes > Micrococcales > Microbacteriaceae > Microbacterium > Microbacterium sp. K41. The sequence goes on from NZ_SSDO01000441.1 coordinate 345, forward strand.
GTTCATCGAGGACGACCTCGGACCTGCCGGCCTCGCCCGGTCGGTCGTGGTGGTGTCGACCTCGGACCAGCCGGCCATGGCCCGCATCCGGGCGGCGTTCACGGCCACGCGCATCGCCGAGGCGTTCCGCGACGACGGCGCCCACGCGATCCTCATGATGGACTCGCTCACGCGCGTGGCGATGGCCCAGCGCGAGATCGGGCTGTCGGCGGGCGAGCCCCCGGCCACGCGCGGCTACCCGCCGTCGACGTTCTCGATCCTCGCCGGGCTGCTGGAGCGCGCCGGCACCGACCGCACCGGGTCGATCACCGGCATCTACACCGTGCTCGTCGACGGCGACGACCACAACGAGCCGATCGCCGATGCCGTGCGCTCGATCCTCGACGGCCACGTGGTGCTCGACCGTGCCCTGGCGCTGTCCGGCCACCACCCCGCGATCGACGTGCTCGGCTCGGTGTCGCGCGTCGCGGGCAAGATCACCGGAGCCGAGCGCCGGGCGCACGCCGCGACGCTGCGGGCCGTGCTCGCCGCGCGCCGTCGCGCCACCGACCTGATCGACATCGGCGCGTATCACGCGGGAGCGGATCCGCGGATCGACGCCGCCATCGCGCACGAGCGGGAGATCTCCGCCTTCCTCACGCAGTCGCTCGACGAGACCTGCGACATCGAGGAGTCGTGGCGCCGGCTGGACGCCCTGGTCGGCGCCTTCGAGGGGGTCGCATGAGTCGTTCGTTCTCGCTGGCCGGTCTCCTGCGCGTGCGGGAGATCCAGGAGCGTGCCGCGGCGCAGCGGCTGTCGCGGGCCGTGATCGACGCGCAGCACACCGAGGCGCGCGACCGGGCCCTGCGCGCGCACCTGTCCGGCGCC
>NZ_SSDO01000442.1:0-440 GCF_004794395.1 Microbacterium sp. K41
CACCACCGCCCCCGCCGCCACCGGAGGCTCCGACGCATCCGACGGTGCCGCGTCGGCTCCGTCCGCGTCGTCGACGCCCCCCGCCGGCCCGGTCACGTTCGACCACATCCGCGCGGCGTGGCCCTCGGTGCTCACCCGGCTCGAGGGCATCAGCCGCACGTCGTGGCTGCTCGCCACCGCGGTGCAGCCGCTCGCGTACGACACCGACTCCGAGGTGCTCACGCTCGGGTTCACGAGCCAGCACGACGTGGCGAAGTTCAAGGGCACCACACCCGGCTCCGGTCCGTCCGACCACCTGCGCTCCGCGATCGAGCAGGAGGTCGGCGTCCGGGTGAAGTATCTGCCGGCGCCGATGCCGCAGGGGGGAGCGCCGCGCCAGCCCGCATCCTCCGGGTCCAGCGCCCCCGCCGACGCCGCGCCCGCATCGGAGCCTGCCTCAG